>JAAXKN010000001.1:0-300000 GCA_025612375.1 Ignavibacteria bacterium | reverse complement strand
GTCCGGAGGCCAGCAGCAGGGGAATACTCAGCAGCAGCCCGGCCAGCAGAAATCGGGAAGCGGCATACAGGGCAGCCAGGATATGCAGCAAAAAGGGGGCGGGGCAAACGAGCCGAAATAAATTTAACACAGTAATAAATCCCGAATTACCGATATAATTCATAGTCAGTTTAATTAAAATGAAAGCCGGTTCTTTTGAATAGATCTTATAACAAAAAAGGAATTATTCCAATATTACTGGAATTAGGTAAAGTCCGTATTACGCTTTTTGTTGCCGTATCAACTTCCGTGGGGTTTATACTTGCTGCGGGTAAAGTTGACTGGCAGATGTTTTTTGTGACGCTGGGCGTTTTTCTTCTTTCATGCGGCTCATCTGCCTTGAACCACTACCAGGAAAGAAATACAGACGCACTTATGAGCAGAACAAAAATGCGACCTATTCCTTCAGGGGCTCTTAAGCCCAATGCGGCACTTTTAATTGTAGTACTGCTTTCAGTAACGGGGCTCGTTATCCTTTATTTCTCGGGCAATTTCCGGGTTGTACTCCTGGGCATGCTGGCCCTTGCCTGGTACAACGCTTTTTATACCCCGTTAAAAAAAGTAACTGCCCTGGCTGTTGTGCCGGGGGCTTTGATCGGCTCAATTCCGCCCGTTATGGGCTACGTTGCCGCAGGCGGAAGAATGATGAACCCTGAAATTCTTGCCGTGGCACTGTTCTTTTTCATCTGGCAGGTCCCCCATTTCTGGCTCCTGCTGATGATTTATGCAAAGGATTATGAAAAGGCCGGCTTCCCGGTGCTTACGAGCCTGTTCACAACGAGGCAGCTTACCAGGATAACTTTTGTGTGGATTGTGGCGCTTGCCGTAAGCTGTCTTTTAATTGCTCTTTTCGGGGTGGTTAAAAACCCTGTCATAAATATACTTCTTGTGCTGGCAGGGGCATGGCTCGTCTGGGATTCGCGCAAACTTATTTTGCACAGTTTCGAGAAGATGACGTACAGGTTCGCCTTCAGGGAAATTAATATTTATGTTCTTTTGGTTGTAATACTTCTTTCCATAAATAAGCTTTTCAATTTTTAATACAGGACGATTTATTATGGAATTTCTGAACAGACTGGTAATACCCCAATCGGCAGAAAATCTTACACTGCTCAGGTATATACTTGTACTTGCACTTATACTCTTTCTGCCTTACCTGGCATTCCTTAAGGGGATAACTCTTTATTCGGTTGCCATTAATTTTCTTGGAAGAAAAAAAGGCAATGAAAACCATATCCGCTTTTCGAAAGATCTCATAGATATCGTGACGTTTACAAAAAGCATTGCAATTGTGCTTGGAATTATTCCGGTCATAAGCCTTATTCTCATTTATTCCCAGCTCCTGCATGCATCAAAGATGGGCGTCGTATCATTTATATTCATTGCCGGACTCCTCTTTGTACCGGCTGTAATACTGATCTATTCCTATAAATATACATTCAACCTCGACTGGCTTTTAAGACACCCGGAAGGTAAAAGTCCGGAAGGTAAAGGTCCCGAAGGAGTCCCGGGGGGGCTGGAAGAGGGGACAAGTGAACTTGAAGCTTTCAGGAAATCGAACCTTAAGGTCAGCAGGCGCTCGGGCATCTGGGGCGTGATACTGCTTTTTATTTCATCCTACCTTATAATTGCAGCAATCCAGCTTTCATTTCAGCCCGAAATATGGAGTCAAAAGCATACCTTCTTCGGTACGATATTCTCGATGAATGCAATTTATAAATATGTATTCTTCCTTATTGCTACTATTGCAGTAACAAGCGGCGCAATACTGTTTTATTACTTCTCATGGAAAAAACCCGCCGGGGTAGTGAAGTCTGAATATGCAGATTCAATAGAAAGATTTTGCCTTATAACGGGGATCTGGGCCGTAATTGTGCTGCCTGTATTTATACTGATAAGTCTTTTTGTAGTTCCTAAGGGTGCTGTTTCCGATCCTTTCTTTGCTCTTTCACTCCTTATTCTGCTCATACTTTTTGCCCTGGGGCACTACTATTTTATGATGATCAAGCAGCCGGGTACGAACTACAGCAGCTACATATTTTTTCTTCTGCTCATTTTCTTTGTCCTTTTTACAGTAAACGACCAGGTGGCCTTCAGCTATGCCACGCAGCGCCAGGAGCTGGCCCTGGCAGCCAATTATGATGCAATTCAAAAAGAAAAGATGGAAAAAGCGGGCAAAGGCCCTGCAATAAGCGGGAAGGATATCTTTGACGGCAGATGCTCGGCCTGCCACCGCTTCGACCGCGTGCTCGTGGGCCCGGCCTATAAGAATGTTCTCCCAAAATATGAGGGGAAGCGCGACCAGCTTATAGCCTTTATATCTAACCCGACAAAGAAGAACCCTGCCTTTCCGGCAATGCCGAACCAGGGCTTAAAGCCCAAGGAAGTTGAAGCCATTGCCGACTATATTATGAAGACCTACAAGCAGTATAAATAAAATTTCTCAAAGTAAATAATAAGCTAAGGGATACTACTCTTAAGCTGCCTTTAAAAAGGGCAGCTTTTCTATTTTCCAGGGCTTCATTTATCACGCAATTCCTTGTTATTTTGCCCCTTTTACCTTTAAGGGAAAATTGGACCGCTGGTCCAATGATTAAAATTGACATTATTTGATAAATTAGATAAATTTGACACTTAACAATAAAACGTAAATAGTGATGATTGAACAATACATACCAATATTTCTTGTTATCGGTTTTGCCGTGGTTTTCAGCCTTGCTGTCATCGCCTCTTCAAAGCTTTTCGGCCCGCAGAGGCCTGACTCTGAGAAGCTGAGCACCTATGAAAGTGGTATGAAACCGGTCGGGAGCGTGAGAGAGAGGATATCAATAAAGTATTACCTCGTAGCCATGCTCTTTATAATTTTCGACATTGAAGTGATATTTGTCTATCCCTGGGGTGTTGAATTTAAGAAACTTTTGGGTGAACAGGGTATTTCTGCACTCGTTCCGATGATTATATTCCTGGTAGTGCTTGAACTTGGTTATTTATATGTTTATAAAAAAGGCGGTCTGAAATGGGATTAGAAGCCAAACTGACTTCAGATGGTTTTATTACTACAACTATAGATGCTGTTATTGCATGGGCAAGGAAAAACTCCGTGTGGCCTATGCCTATGGGTATTTCCTGCTGCGCTATCGAAATGATGGCTGTGGCAGACCCTAAGTACGATCTTGCCCGTTTCGGAAGCGAGGTAATGAGGTTTTCTCCCAGACAGTCAGACCTTATGATCGTTGCCGGTACGGTTACATACAAAATGTCAAAGGTTGTAAGGAAAATATACGACCAGATGCCCGACCCGAAATGGGTTATAGCAATGGGCGCCTGCACCTCAACCGGCGGCATGTACCGCACTTATTCAGTAGTGCAGGGAATAGACCAGTTCCTTCCTGTTGATGTTTATACTGCCGGATGCCCTCCGCGCCCTGAAAACCTGATAAATGCACTCATGGAAATTCAGGATATCATCTCAAAGACACGCGGCAGGGATTTTCAGGATAAACCGCTTTTGGAAATGGGATTTTCAAAACAATAAACCCCCGGAAAGGCGGAGATTGTTCCCGCCAATTAATTTAGAATTTTTTCGCCTTACTTTATCAAAATATGGAACTAAAAGAAGTAATTATTGAAAAACTTAATGGCACCCTGAAAGGTGCTGTCCTTGAAGTGACCGATTTTCGGGGCGACTTATGCCTTACTGTTGCTGCAGATAAGATTATTGATGTATGCACGTTCCTCAAAAGCGACAACGACCTGGAATTCAATATGTGCGAGGATGTGACTGCCATCGACTGGGCTAAACGCAAGATGAGATTTACAATGGTATATCATATATACTCCCTTAAGAATAAATTCAGGCTGAGATTAAAGGTAAATCTGGAAGGGGAGACCGCCCATAGCGTTTCTTCAGTCTGGGCTTCAGCCAACTGGTACGAAAGGGAGACTTTTGACATGTTCGGAATTAAATTTACAGGCCACCCCGATCTCAGGCGCGTTTATATGCCGGAGGAATTTGAATACCACCCGTTAAGAAAGGAATTCCCGCTACTGGGTATACCGGGCTCAATACCATTACCAAAGAAATAAGATTATGGACAATAGAATACTTAAAGACGAAAGCAATTCCCAGATTCTCCAGGCACTCATGGCAGATACAGACATCAGTATCGATGATGCCCTTGAAAATGAAATGATACTGAATATGGGTCCGCAGCACCCTGCAACTCACGGTGTACTGCGCCTTTTGCTCAGACTCGACGGCGAAACCGTTATGGCATGCGTGCCGGAACTCGGATACCTGCACCGCGGCTATGAAAAACTGGCCGAGAATATGTCTTATATGGAATATATCCCTCATACAGACAGACTCGATTATACATCCACGATGTGCAATAACGTGGCTTACGTCCTGGCTGTGGAAAAACTTGCAGGCATTGAAGTCCCAAAACGCGCCCAGTACATAAGAATGCTTATGGCTGAGCTCTCACGCATTGCAGGACACCTAATTGCAATCGGTACCTTTGCAATGGACGTGGGCGCCCTTACAGTCCTCCTATGGGCTTTCAGGGAAAGGGAGAAAATACAGGAATTCTACGACAAGGTAGCAGGCGCCAGATTTACTACCAGCTATACACGCATTGGCGGCGTTGCAGCTGACGTTACAGATGAAGCCCTTGCAATGATTAAGAATTTTATAGACAACTTTGACCCTGCTGTTGACGAAATTGAAAAAATACTCAATACAAACAGAATATTTATAGACCGCCTTGAAGGCATAGGCGTCCTTTCCAAGGAAGACGCCATACGCCTCGGTGTTACCGGTCCTACGCTCAGAGGTTCCGGCGTTGAACACGACATAAGGCGTTCAAACCCGTACCTTTTCTATAACGAAATGGACTTTAAGGTGCCTGTATATACAGAAGGCGACTGCCTTGCACGCTACTTCGTCAGGGTTGAAGAGGTTCGTGAAAGCGCAAAGATCGTGCGCCAGACTTTAGAGAAAATGCCCCAGGGTGAGGTAAGGGCTAACAGCCCGAAAAAAGTTCTTCCCTATAAAACTGAGATCTATACGAAAATGGAAGAACTCATTCACGACTTTATGATAGTAAACTTCGGAATGAATCCTCCGGTTGGCGAAGTTTACAGCGCCGTTGAAAACCCAAAAGGCGAACTTGGTTTTTATATTGTAAGTAACGGTAAGGGTTCACCCTGGAGGTTTAAGATCCGCTCACCCTCTTTCTGCAACATACAGGCTCTGCCTACAATAATTAAAGGCAGCATGATCTCAGACGTCGTTGCAATTATAGGCAGCATTGATCCTGTTATGGGTGAGGCGGATAAATAAGCAAATAGCTTTGAAGCCTTGGGCATAAATAATTAATACGTAATTTTTACTTTTTGATTGAAAATAAATGGACTTTAAGTTTACAGAAGAAAATCTGGCGAAGATTGAAGCCGTAAGGAAAAAATATCCTGCTTCAAAAGCTGCCGTTATGCCTGTGCTTTATATTGCGCAGGAACAAAACGGATATATTACTAAGGAAGTAATGGACGAGGTTGCAAAACTGCTCGGAATCAACAGCGTTGACGTCCTGGGCGTTGCCACCTTCTATACCATGTACCATACTAATCCCATAGGGAAGTACCACGTTCAGGTCTGTACAAACGTCTCCTGCATGCTAAGAGGCGGCTACGAGATGCTCGACCACGTGGTTAAAAAACTCGGCATTGATGTAAACGGCCTTACCTCCGACGGCAAATTCTCCATAGAAGAGGTCGAATGCATGGGCTCGTGCGGTACAGCCCCGATGATTGCGGTAAACGACGACTACTACGAAAACCTTACAAAAGAAAAATTAACTGAAATCTTAGATTCCTTAAAATAACAGAATCGAATGGAAAAAATTTTATTACTGGACATACCCAACTATCACAGGATAGATGTATATAAAGAGCACGGCGGTTATGAAACTGTAAAGAAAGCCTACAGTATGACTCCGGATGAGGTGATTGACGAGGTTAAAAAGTCGGGCTTAAGAGGCCGCGGCGGAGCTTCCTTCCTTACGGGACTGAAGTGGAGCTTCATGCCCAAGACAACCGACAAGCCAAAATATCTCTGCATCAATGGCGACGAAAGCGAACCGGGCTCATTCAAGGACCGCCAGATATTTGAGCGTAACCCCCATGCCTTAATTGAAGGCGCATTAATTGCATGCTACGCAATTCAGGCAAAAGCGGCTTACATCTATATTAGAGGCGAATATCATAACTGGATACAGATGGTGCAGAAGGCCCTGGATGACGCCTACGAAATGGGATTAGTGGGCGAAAAGATGAAGGAAACTTTCTCTACACCTTATGAATGCAATATTTATATTCATAAGGGTGCGGGTGCTTATATCTGCGGCGAGGAATCCTCGCTCATGAATTCCATAGAAGGCAAGCGCCCCTATCCAAGGGTAAAACCTCCTTTCCCGGCACAGAACGGACTCTGGGGATGCCCTACAACAATAAATAACGTTGAAACAATTTCCAATATCCCATCAATCATTAAAAACGGCTGGGAATGGTTCTCTAAGATCGGAGAAGCTCGTCACCCGGGTACACTCCTTTTCGGAGTGAGCGGACACGTAAATAAACCCGGCGTTTATGAGCTCCCTACGGGCGTACTTTTAACGGACCTGATCTATAATTATGCAGGCGGCGTCCCGGGAGGTAAAAAAATTAAATGCGTTATTCCCGGCGGGTCTTCTATGCCCCCCTTAAGAGGCGAACAGCTGGAAGGCATTAAAATGGACGCTGAAAGCCTTAAGGCTGCAGGCTCGGCCATAGGTACAGGCGGCGTTATTGTCATGGATGAGGATACAGATCTGGTAAGAGTCCTTGCAAGGATCACTAAATTCTATTACCATGAAAGCTGCGGCCAGTGCACTCCATGCCGCGAAGGTACAGGCTGGATGCTTAAGACACTAAACAGAATTGCAAGAGGACAGGGAACAGCTTCTGACCTGGATCTGCTTGTTGACGTTGCAAAGAACATTGAAGGCAATACGGTCTGCGCTCTTGGCGATGCTGCGGCATGGCCTGTAAAATTCATGATCACGAGATTCAGGGACGAATTTGAAAAGGCTGTTAAAAGGGAAATTGTTATTCCTGCAGCCAATAAGGTTCACTCTATGCGCAATACGGCACTTCCTCTGGCAGACCGGAGTAAAAGCTAGTATTTTAAGTAGTTTGAAATTTTAAGCAGTACTGAAGCCGGCATTAGTTGCCGGCTTTACTTTTCTATAGCTGAAACATTCATTATTTTTTTATATGGAAGAATTAAAACACGTTACAATTTTTACAGACGGCGGAAGCTTCGGCAACCCCGGTCCCGGCGGCTATGCCGCAATTGTTGAATATAAGGACAGAAGGCGCGAGCTTTCTCAGGGCTACCGCCTTACTACAAATAACCGCATGGAGCTCATGGCGGCAATTACGGGCCTCACGGCACTTAAAGAACGCTGCCGCGTTACGCTTTATACCGACTCGCAGTATCTTGTAAACGGTGTAATGAAAGGCTGGGCTAAAAAGTGGAAGGCCAAGGGGTGGATGAGGAACAAAACCGAAAAAGCTGAAAACGTTGACCTGTGGGCAAAGCTCCTGGATCTTATCGCTTATCATGAAGTTGAATTCAAGTGGGTAAGGGGGCACGCGGGGCACACTGAAAACGAGATGTGTGATAAACTGTGCAAACAGGCCGCCCAGGGATCTGATCTTCTGGAGGATACAGGCTACAAAGGCAAGCAGAATTAAATTCTCTGTCTTAAATATTTAAAAAAGGCGCCGGGAAAACCATTTCCTGGCGCCTTTTTTTATTAAACAAATATCTGTGCTATTATTCCGCCAACCAGGAATGCAAAAAACCAGGTGCCGCTCCAGATTATAAGACCCTGCTTCCAGCCCCTTTCTTTTAACATTATTACAAATGAAGCTATACAGGGAACAAAGAGCGTAATTGTCGTTATTGCCACGGTTATCTGCATCGGGCTTAATGTAAGGTGGAAAAGACCTGCAGCCCCGAAATCCCTTCTTACCATTCCCATTACAAACGCATTTGCTGCCTCCTTTGGAAGCTTCAGCCACATTGTCGTAAATGGCTCCAGTATGTCCTGCCATACTGTTAAAAGCCCCGTAAGCTCCATAATTCCAACGGCAAGTGCCCCGACAAAGAACCAGAAACTGGCTTCTTTCATGAAACCGTAGGTCCTGTAGAACATCTTCTTAAATATATTGTCCAGCCTAGGCAGCCTCATTGCAGGAAGATCTATAAGAAGCGGCGAGCTTTCACCAGGCAGAAACCGGTTAAGCAGTGTTGAAAGCACTATAAGAACGGTTAATATGGTAATTACATAAATTGTAAAGGGCACGGCGCCTGCCATGCTCATTAAAACGGCAATAACTGCCAGCTGAGCCGAGCAGGGGATTACAAACTGCAGAATGGCCGTTACAATTGTCTTCTCTCTTTCTGTCCCAAGAAGCCTGGTTGTAATGGTAGCCATTGTAACGCACCCGAAGCCAAGTATTAAAGGAATTACAGCCCTTCCGTTTAAGCCAAGCTTGTTTAAGGAACGGTCAAGCATCGTTGCCAGGCGCGGCAGGTAACCGGAATCTTCCAAAAGAGCCATTACAAAGTAAAAAGCCGCCACGAGAGGCAGAAGAAGGAAAAGAAGATAGGTGATGGTCATTGTAATTATACCGAACTCACCAAAGAAAAGTTTGACAAAGGGATTCTGAAATTCAAATGACGTGCTTGTGCCGTGCGGCGCGGAGATTTTCTTGAACTCGGCTGCTTTCTGAACGTCGCTGTTGAGCCCGTGGGGGAAGCTGAAATCTTTTGTGGAAATCGGGTTCCCGTTGTCGTCCTGTATATCCACAGTAATATCTACGGGCGTGTACTTGCCGACAAAGGATTTAACGTGGTATTCAAATTCCCCTTTGCCAAGCGTGTTTTCGGTGTACTTTACTACTCTTTGAGATATAAAGTCACCAATAAAGAAATAAACAATTACAAGCACCACTGCCAGAATCGGGAGTCCCGTTACAGGGTTAACCGACATTCTGCCCAGCTTGTTGAAAAATTCACCTTTTTTAGAGTCCTCAAACTCAACTTCGCTTACAATTTCATTTACCGTGTTCCGGCGGTTAATGTATATGGCCTCCCTCTGGTCTGCTGTTCCCGGAGGGATGCCGTGTTTCTCGGCAATAAACTCGTCGCCTTCAAGTATAATGAGGGCCTCGGCCTGCGTTCCTACACGGTCAAGCGTATTGTGCAAAAGGTGGTGGAGCTCAGGCGACTGGTTGCCTTCCCTTGCATTCTCTATGGCATATTCAACTTTGTCAAAGCCTGCCTTTGTTACAGCCGAGGTTTCAATTACCTCTACCCCCAGAAGTTCGGAAAGGCGTTTTACGTCAATTTTAAGCTTCCTTTTCTTCACCTCGTCGCTGAAATTTAAGAATACAGTAACCTTTTTCCCCATTTCTATCAGCTGCATGGTAAGGAAAAGATCGCGCTCCAAGTGAAGGGCGTTTACAACATTAAGAACTATATCTCCCGAGAGAATGATGTCGCGGGCAACTTTTTCTTCATCATTAAATGATGAGACACCGTATACGCCCGGCGTATCAAATATCTCGTAATCTTTATATGTGCCTTTTGTAATGGAAATTGTTGTACCGGGAAAGTTCGATACGTCAACGTACATTCCGCTTAAATAGTTAAAGAAAAGCGACTTGCCGACGTTCGGGTTACCTGCCAGGACAACCTTGTTTGTTCCCTTGGAAGAGCCCAGAACCTCCTTGACGTCTAAATGCGAGTGGCAGTCATTGTGAAATTTATTTATAATAGTATCTGATTTCATTTTGTTTTTCTTTTTTTTGAGCAATTTAGTTTGCAATTATAATCTTTTTGGCCAGGTCATATCCAATGGCAATTTCCTGGCGGCTTTTCTGCAGCACAACAGTCCCGCCGGGCAGGCGTTCCAGGCAGTAAACCTTCGACCCTTCGGTTATTCCAAGCCTTATTAACTGTACTTTAAGTAACCCCTGGGGTAGTGATATCACCGTGATGTAGGTGCCCTTTTTTGCTTTGTCTAGTGTGTTATTCATCTTTATTACCGCAATTTTCTTTAGAGCATTTGCCAAAAATGTTAAATGTGTAGTTTGTCATGTTAAAGCCTTCTTTTCTGCAGACTTCTTCAATGATCTCATCTAGTCCTGGGGCATTGAATTCTATAATACTTCCGCAGCTCGTACATACAAGGTGCTCATGGTTAGTCTTTCCGAAACTGCTTTCATAGCGGTTCATATTGTCGCCAAAATTTCTTTTGGATATTATCTGGCACTGCTCGAGGAGTTCCACCGTGTTGTAAACAGTGGCTCTGGAGACGCTGGAGTTCATTTTTTTCATTGCGATGTAGAGGTCGTCGGCCCCGAAATGCCCCTGGTAATCCAGGGCGGCGTTTAATACCTCAAATCTTTCAGGCGTGATGCGGTTTTTCCCGTTTTTCAGGAATTCCCGGAATTTTTCTTCGGCTTCTGCTTTCAATTTCGTATTATTTTTTTATGTTATTTAGATTTAGTCTGTGTAAAAATAGAATTTTTGTCCTTTATAATCAATAGTATAGAATAAATTTATCTGTTTTTCTTTTCCCATAGAACAATTCTTAATAATTTGACCACAGAGGCAAAAAATCTTTGAGTTTATCCGGGATTTTCATGATCTTATTGTAACTTACACTATTTTCAACAATCTAATAGGAAGAAAAGGATATGTCGAAAACGTTTGAAATCATTGAAATTGTAGGAGTTTCCTATGAAAGCTCTTCAGAGGCGGTAAAAAATGCCGTCATGGAAGCAAACAAGAACCACCCGGTAGCATGGTTCCACGTCGTCGAGGAAAGGGGCCGCGTTACACAGGAGGGGAAAGTGGAGTTCCAGGTTGCCGTCAAAATCGGCAGGAAAATTTCAGAATGATGTAATTCCTCCCGAAAGGAAGTTCAAAATAAATTCATGGCAGGAAAGGTACACTCTACCTGGAACTGTTAATACGGAACTTCTTTTTAATTGTAAAACGTTAAAACTTAAAAAAGGAGATAATATGCTCAAAGAAGGCGATAAAGCACCTGAGTTTTCATTAAAGGATAGTAACGGAAATACAGTTTCTTTGAAGGATTTTCACGGGAAAAAAGTGGTACTATATTTTTATCCCAAGGACGATACTCCGGGCTGTACAAAGGAAGCCTGCAGCTTCAGGGATAATCTGCCGGAATTCGGGAAACTGAACGCCGTGGTTCTTGGTATCAGTGCCGACTCTGAAGCCTCGCATAAGAAGTTTGCTTCCAAGTACGAGCTTCCTTTTACACTCCTGAGCGACCCGGATAAACAGGTGATTCAGGAATATGAGGTCTGGAAGGAGAAGAATCTGTACGGCAAAAAGTCCATGGGAATTGAACGCACAACGTTTGTTATAGATGAAAATGGCAGAATAATGAGGGTTTTCCCGAAAGTCAAAGTCGATGGCCACGTTGAAGAGGTTATGAACGTAATCGGCAGCAGAAAAGAAACAGTAAGCTGAAATATAGGGGATGGGGCCTTAAAGGCCTCATCCCAAAAATCTTCAAAAGTGGCTTTTCAGTGCAATAAATGAGAAAGGTTATCAGAAATGCTATATGTTACCCGCAGGGAAGTCTTCAGCGCATCGCACCGCTTGCATAACCCAAAGCTTGATGACAATGAAAACAGAAGTATATACGGTAAATGCAACAACCAGTACGGACACGGGCATAATTATATCCTGGAGGTAGTAATTGCAGGGGAAACTGACCCCAAAACAGGCTACCTTATCGATATAAAATGCCTTAAGGAAATAATTTTAAGAAACGTTATTGATAAAGTAGACCATAAGCACTTAAATTACGAGGTGGATTTCTTAAAAGGAATTATACCCACAACAGAAAACTTAGCCGTTGCCATATGGAAAGAGTTAAAAGATAAAATCACTTCCGGCAGGCTTTTTTCAGTAAAATTATACGAAACGGAAAATAATTATGTTGAATACAAAGGAGAATAGGCACATTAATCTGGACGTAGTGGAAGCCCAGGTAAAAATGCTTCTTGAGGAACTGGGTGAAGACCCGCACCGCGAAGGGCTCTTAAGAACCCCTCACAGGGTGGCCAAGGCTTATGAATTCCTGACCCAGGGATACAAAAAAGACATTAAAACGGTCCTCAACGGGGCAATTTTCGAGGAACGCTATGATGAAATGGTGGTTGTAAAGGATATAGATTTCTTCAGCCTTTGTGAGCATCACCTCCTGCCTTTCTTCGGCAAGGTGCACGTAGCCTATATCCCGAACGGGAAAATTGTAGGCCTCAGCAAAATTCCACGCATAGTTGAAGTATTCTCGCGCCGCCTTCAGGTCCAGGAACGTATGACTCAGGAGATAGCAGACACAATAAAAGAGTACCTGGAACCCAAGGGGGTAGCGGTCGTCTCCGAGGCACGGCATATGTGTATGATGATGCGCGGCGTGGAAAAGCAGAATTCTGCGGCAACAGCAAGCGCAATGCACGGCCTTTTTAAGGAGGATGCCCGTACAAGAGCTGAATTCCTGAATTTAGTCTCATTTTCAAGATACTGATGGATAAGAATGTCCCGGTCGTTTGGATAACCGGTGCAGCCTCAGGTATTGGCAGGTGCACTGCCATTGAATTTGCCCGCCAGGGTTTTAAGACCTTTGCTTCTTCAAGAAGGGAAGACCTGCTGGAAGGGCTGAAGGCGGAACTAAGAGAAGAAAACCTTTCACTCTATACATTCCCATGCGACATCAGCCTGCCTTCGGCCATAGAGGTAACCATGGGCAGAATTAGCTCCCTTGGAGGGGATATAGACTGCCTCGTCAACAACGCCGGGGTAACCTCATTTAAGCCTGCCGAAGAAAACTCACTGGATGAAATTAAGGAAATAATTGGGACTAATCTCCTGGGTTCAATTTATACCATTAAGGCCGTCCTGCCCGGAATGATTAAAAGAAAAGGGGGGACAATAATAAATGTCGTTTCAACCGCCGCGCTTGAGGTCCTGGCAAACAGCAGTGCCTATTCGGCTTCCAAGGCAGGACTTAAAGCCTATTCAGACGTCCTGAGGGAAGAGGTCAGAAAATACAACATCAGGGTAATTGATATTTTTCCGGGGCCTACACGCACACCAATGTGGCCGGGGGAAATGCTTAAAGAACATGGCAGTAAAATGATGGACCCCTTCGAAATTGCACGCATGATGGTATCGGTCTATAAACAGAACGAAACCCTTGTGACAGAGAAGATAATCATGAAACCAATCGGCGGAAGCATCTGATAAATGACTAAATTTCCTCCCTTGCCGGGTAAACCGCCTTATTGTGCACATTGATAATTTTTGTTTATATTTGTCTGACTATCCTGTTACTATTTATTGGAATTCCCGTATGCGAATTTTTGCTGCTTTGGCTTTATTAATTACCCTTATTGGAACAACTTCTTCTGCCCAGACCGGGCACGGGGCTTATGCTGCGGCTGTAATTAAAAGCGGTTCTATCATAGGACAGAACAGCATTATTGCAGGGGGAAGAGCCGGCTGGGAAATAAGCGGCGGTTTTTTCCTTGGCGGTGCTTTCTACGGCCTTGTAAATAAAGTTGAAACTAACGAGGTGGACCCTTTAAGCGGCCGGAGGCTCCAGGCAGGCTTTAACTGCGGCGGGCTTGAAATTGAATACCTCTATCCTTCTAAAAGCTTTTTACACGGTTCCATTCTTTTCTTTATGGGCGGGGGCGGCCTGAAACCAAAAGTTCAGGATAGCTCAATTCCCCACGCCGGATACTACGGGCAAAGCTTACTTATCTGGGAGCCTCAGCTTTCCCTGGAGGCAGATCTTACACGCCTTCTGCACCTGGGACTCGGTTTGAGCTACAGGTACGTAACAGGCATGGATGGCTATATCGGACTTCAAAATAAAGACCTTAGCAGCTTTAATTCACTTTTTACTTTAAGATTAGGCGTCCATTAAACTATCTTAATTAATTTACCGGATAAAATCATAAATCTGTTGCGGTGCTGAATAATGTTCAATAAACTGAGAAAAAATATACCGGAATATACTGTTCTGTTTCTTCTGCTCCTTGTCTGGCAGATCACATCAGCTGTAAACCCTCTGGGAGCTGTAACAATGGCCGATGCCGATTCATCGCTTTCCGATTCATCGCTGGCTGATCCTGAAACAGCTCCAAAACACCTTGCGCTCAGTGACTTTACTTATGCCGGCGAAAGACGATACACTTTAGATGGCTCACTGCCGCTTACAGAGACTAAGATTAAACCCCTTACTGCCTCAATTGTCGGGGGGATATACCTCGGTGCAATTGTGGGGCTTCATATTAACCAGCGTAATGCATGGTGGAGCGATAACAGGGGGGCATTCCATTTCCAGGAGGACTGGTTTTCTGCTCTGCAGGTCGATAAGGCAGGGCATTCCTTCGGATGCTATATCACGTCTTATGTCTTAAGCGAGGGGCTTATGGCCTCCGGAGTCAGTTACGAAGCCTCGGCCGTCTGGGGAAGTGCACTAGCACTTGCATACCAGACTTATGTTGAAACTGAGGATGGGTATGCAAAAAACTGGGGCTTCAGCCCTTCGGACTGGTATTTTGATGCCCTGGGTGCCGGCTTTTTCCTGGCTCAGCATTATAACCCCTTCCTGCAGAATATTACGCCCAAGTGGCAGTTCGTGCCCTCAGAATGGACGGGCAAACCTATCATTTTGCGCCCAAGGACATTTATAGATGACTATAACAGCTCCACCTTCTGGTGGTCGGTGGACGTCTATAACATTTTAGGTGAAAATGAAAAGAAGTACTGGCCAAAATGGCTGAACGTCGCCATTGGTTACGGCGGCGATGCCATTGATGCTAATCCTGATCCTAACGGCCCGCCTGATCAGCTCTCTGTAAGGCGCTACATTCTGGGACTCGATCTTAATCTTGTAAGGCTTCTGCCTGAAGGCGGATGGTTCTGGAACTGGGCCAGGCAGAGCCTGAACTATCTTAAGCTTCCACTGCCGGCAGTGGAATTTACAGAAAAGGGAACCAGGTTTTACATGTTCTACCCATTCCGCATCAACCTCGGAAGCCTTAGATTTTAAGATTTGTAATTATAAAAAGGGCGCCATCTAAACCTTTATGAACTAAACCTTTATGGCGCCCTGTTAAAGCTCCTTATCAAAACTTAAAACTCAAAATTCATAATTCCTCATGGAACCATCCGGCCCCTTCCTGCAGTAAAGAGCGTGTACCATTCTTCTCTTGAAAGCTCAATACGGTCTGCCTCTGCACAGGCTTTTATCCTTTCAGGTTTTGTCGTTCCCACTACCGGCTGTATATTTGCAGGATGCCTTAGTATCCAGGCAACAGCTATTGCCTCGGGACTTACATTTTTCTCTTCGGCCATCTGCCTGATGACGCGGAATGTATTTTCAACTACCTCATTATCCTCTGCCGCAGGTTTTCCCGTAAGAAGTCCCTGTGCCAGCGGGCTCCAGGCCTGTACGGTAATGTTATTTATCCTGCAGTAGTCCAAAGTACCTTCCCCGCGCACCTGGTGCTGAGGCTTTCTCTGGTTTGTTATAATTCCTGCATCAATCAGGTCCGGATGCAGAATGCTGAGCTCCATCTGGTTAACCACTAACGGCTGCTTTACACATGTTTTTAATAGCTCTATCTGGATTCCGGTGTGATTGCTGATTCCGAAATAGCGGACTTTCCCTTCAGAGAAAAGCCTGTCGAAGGCTTTTGCCACTTCTTCCGGCTCGACCAGGGGATCTGGGCGGTGCAGAAGCAGTATATCCAGATAATCTGTCTTTAAGCGCCCAAGACTTTTTTCAACTGAATTTATAATGTGCTCATAACTGAAGTCGTATCTCTGAGGAAAACCCTCTCTGGGATCGTTAAGAAACCGTATCCCGCATTTGGACTGCAGAACTATTTTGTCCCTCAGTCCCGGTTCTTCCTTCCAGATAGAGGAGAACACCTCTTCGGATTTACCCATGGTATAAATATCGGCGTGGTCGAAAAAGTTTATCCCTTCATCCAGTGCCGCACGTATTGAAACAACTGCATCTTTCTTTGTCTGTTCATCCAGAGGCTCTTTGTCCCAGCTTTTGCCCAAAGTCATGCATCCAAGTGCAATTCTGGATGCTTCAAGGTCCGTTCCCGGCAGCGTAAATTTTTTCATGTAATAGCCTTACTGTTTAATAAATGAGAATAATTAAAATTCGGAATGCATAATTTGAAATCTTTTTATATTTTAATTCAGCAAAAATTAAAATTTTTTCCTGCAGTCACAGTCAGTGCTGCTTAAAGGGAAAGAATTATCCCTTAATGGAAACTCTAATATAACAAAATATATGAAATTAAGAGTTTTATCTTTTTTACTTCTTTTTCCTGTTATGGCATTCCCTCAGGAATATTCATTTAAACATTATTTCGACTTTGCTCAGAGCAAAAATGCCACCTTTTCCACCTTTGAGGATAAAAGAGGATTCCTCTGGTTTTGCATGAGTATGGGAGTGCGCACTTTCGACGGGGTGAATATAAGGGGATTCAAAGAAGATTCTGATCTATTGGATAGAAATGTCTACCATGCAATCCAGGACTCAAAGGGGAATTACTGGTTTGCAATGCCCACTGGTGTCGGAAAGTATGACGGGGTGCGGCTGGTGAGATCTGAGAAACTAAGCAAGGTAAACCGCCTTTTTGAGGCTAAGGATGGCAGCATCTGGGCCGCATGCGACAGATACCTGGCCAGGTACTATAAGGGAAAATGGACTAAGATAACATCTCTTAAGGACGGTTCTGAAATCGTCTTTGTCAAGGATATAACTTCGGATCCGGAAGGCAATGTCTTGTTCATGTGCCGGAACGGTATCCTCAAGTTCAACGGGAGTTCATTATTCTGGGTTTACGAAGATAAAATGTCTAACGCAATCTCGTGTGACAAGGCCGGCAGTCTCTGGTTTGCAACCAAGGAAAATCTCATCGTTTGGGATAGCCACGGCTTTAATATACTCCTGGGACTTGCTAAGTACGGTATCAAAGTTGTCAATTCTATATGTAACGACAGCCGGGGCAACACATGGATCGGCACTGATGCGGGACTTTTCAGATATAAAAATAACAAACTTGTCCTTATTCCCGTTACAAACAATTCTTATTACAAAACTATCTTTTCTGTTAATGAAAGCAGTGATGGAGTCCTCTGGGTCAGCATGCTGACCGGTGTATGCAGAATGATACCCAAAAACTATGAAATTTTTGACGCTGCTCAGGGGCTGGATATCAGCCTGGTAAGCGGAATAAGTGAGGATAATTCGGGTAACTACTGGTTTTATAGTTATAAAGGTGGTACCTGCAGGCTTACAGGCAATGTTTTTACCAAAAACCTGCTCAGTGGAAAACTTGATCCCTCAGAGATAATTACCGTTTGTGCCGCCCGGGATGGTTCGCTCTGGTTTGGCGCCAATAACAGCGGAAGCCTCTACAGGCTTAAAAACGGCAAACTTTCCGTCCTGCCAACAGATCCTAGACTAAAAAAAATTACCCAGATCAAAGAGGGCCCCGACAACACTATCTGGTTTCAAAGCGTAGAAGATGTTTACCATTATGATGGAACAAAAGCAGTTATGTTGTGCAAACCGGGTACTCTATATACAGGAATAATTAATGGAAAAGAAAGAGTTTTATACAAAAAAGATCCCCATCGTTCAGAATTCCTAAACAGTACAGACAGAAGAATCTGGCTTCAATCAGCAAAGGGTGTAACAACACCGGATAATAGCGTCTTTATCCCCACACGTTTTAATGGATCAAATGAAAAATTTTCTTATACTGCAATTGCTGTTGACAATAAGGGCAATTGCTGGCTTGGTACCACGGAAAAGGGAATTCTCAGATATTCCCCCTGGAATAAAACTTATGAATGCATATCATCCAGGCAGGGGCTTAACAGTAATGATGTAACTTCAATGACTTTTGATAAACAGAATAACCTTTGGATCGGTACAAAGTCGGGCTTGAGTGAACTTAATGTAAATGAATACAACCGTTCGGGAAAAATAATTTTTAAGAATTTTGGCGTCGAGGACGGATTCCCCAGATGCAACAATGATGCTATTTTCTGCGACAAAGAAGGCAACGTTTGGGTCGGAGTATTGGATAAAGTGGCTAAAATAAGCGCAGAGAAGACTTGCGAGCCTTTTTTCAGTTACAATCCGGGCGTTTATATTACAAATGTCAGCTTCCTGTACGATACTGCAAATATCTTTTCATATTCAAAAGGGATGGATCCCAAAACCGGACTGCCTGTAAACCTCAGGCTGCCTTACAACAAAAATCATCTGCAGTTTTCTTTTGCCGGAATTGACTACAGGTGTCCTGAAGGCGTTCAGTACCAGTACAGACTAAACGGACAGGATTATTACTGGTCAAAACTAAACCGTAATAATGATGTCATTTTCCGTAACCTGGAGCCAGGTGAATATACCTTTACGGTAATTGCCCGCAATAAGGACGGCCAGTGGAGTAAGGAGGCCGCTTCTTTTACTTTCAGAATTCTTCCCCCATTCTGGAAAACATGGTGGTTTTACCTTCTGGTAAGTGTTTCGGGGATCGGGTTCATATTTTCCTACATCAGGATCAGAACCAACTACCTCGAGAAGCTGGTTGCCCAGAGGACCACGGAACTTAATGAGGAAAAACAGAAGGTCGAAAATATAAATAGCGAACTCGAAAAAAACCGTTACCAGCTGACAAAAATAAATGAGCTTCAGGCCAAATGGCTTGATGACCTGGCCGAATCGGAAAGATACCTTAAGGAGGTAAACAGCAGCAAGGATAAGTTTTTCTCAATTATTTCACACGACCTGAAGAGCCCGTTTAATGCGCTTCTTACTTATTCTGAATCGGTGGTGGAAAATATAGACCACATCTCTCAGGAAGAGCTGAGGGAATTTACAATTAAAGTCTCCAGGTATTCCAGAAACGTTTATAGCCTGGTTGAAAACCTGCTCGACTGGTCGAGGATTCAGACCGGGAGAATGGAGTATTCCCCGAAGGAGATGGGACTTCTTGCTGCTGTCAGGGAAGCCCTCATGGTTCAGGAAGCCAGCGCCTCAAAGAAAAGAATTAATCTTGTTAACCTTATGACCGCCGAGATCACGGTTTTTGCAGATAAGAACATGGTTTCTGCTATCTTAAATAACCTCGTCTCAAACGGAATTAAATTTACCTGGCCCGGCGGGAAAATTGAGGTTAGTGCCCGGCGTGACGGCGGCTTTGCCACCGTGACAATCTCGGATAACGGTATTGGTATGGAAGAGTCTGAAGTCTCAAAACTCTTTAAGATCGATTCCCACTTCTTTAAGAACGGTACAACCGGGGAAAAAGGCACAGGACTTGGACTTATACTCTCCAGGGAGTTAATTGAGAAGAACGGGGGATTCATATCCGTTGAAAGTAAACCCGGACATGGAAGCTCTTTCAGCTTTACTCTTCCGCTGGCATGAGGAAGTCAATTAAAAATTAAAAAGTAAAAATTAAAAAGTAAGGAATAAAACTCCGTAAAGATGTCTATTACGGAGTTTTTCCTTTTTAAATTATGTAGTGGATTTAGCTGTCTTTCTTGTGGTGGTTCTCTTTCTGCCTTTCGGAGCGGCAATGTTTTCAGACGGGGCTTTCCTGGCTTTTCTTAATTCTTCGCCGGCCTGTTTGTATTTGTCTATGCTCGCTTTAATTGCGGCCTGGAATTTGTTAACTGTACCTGTGGTTGCTGTCAAGGCGGTATTGTAAATTCTGCCGCTCGTATCTTTTACCACATCAACTGAACTATCAAATGTTTCAGCAATATCATGTCTTAAATCTTTGCCCGTCTTCGGAGTAAAAAGGAAGGCAAGTATGCTGCCTGCGGCACTGCCGATGAAGATCCCGGTAATTAGTTTTTGATTGCTTTTGCGTCTGCTGTTAAACATATATTCCCTCGCTGTTAATTGTTACTTATCCTTAAGCACATCTGGTCTCTTACATATAACCATCGCATCTCAATATAGTATATAGCTAAAAACAAAGGAAATCAAGATCCCCCGGTGTTATTAATACCTGCCTTCCGAATTTTTTGCCGCAATAATTTTACGGTTGCTTTCAGAGGCCGGCTTCAGGGAAAAGGGAACATAGAAAAATGGGACATAGAAAAAAGGGAAAGACAAATGTTTTTATTCCGCCTTTCCCTTTTTCCTGGTACAAGTACTGCCTTAAATATTTGATCCGGTATTTTCTTCGGCCAGTGATTCTTCAACCATCTCTTTGCTGGTTTTTACTTTGTCAGTGGCATTTCTGTATGAGGTGATACCGGCATTAAAAGCTGACTGAATCTTGTTTATTGCCCCTGTTGTAACATTCTTTGCGCCCGAGTAGATATTGGAGGAGGAAGTCCTTACTTTTTCCATGGAATTATCCATTGTGTTCTTAATATCCCCTCTAAGCTCTCTGCCGCTTTTGGGAGTAAATAAAAATGTCAGAATGCTGCCGGTTGCTCCGCCAATTAAAACTCCTGTAATCATCGTTTTAGTCATGTTCCGCCTTTTAAACATAGTTGCCCTCCTTAAGTTTTATTCGTATCTCAAATCTGCTGAACGCTGTTTGTAATATTATATACGATAAATCCTTATAAGTCAATATTATAAATAAACTACGCGTTATGAATTTGGCGCCCTGCTCTCTTAAAGGGAAAGAAAAATTTATCCACAACGGAACTCTTTTAATATTGGTGCGTCCTAATTATTGAGCGCTCAAAAAAGGAAAGATTTTTAACAATTTCTTTTTAAGAGGTGGACAAATGAAACGGATAGCTGTTATTCTGTTTGGGGCGCTTTGCGTGCTCTTCTTCGGCTTTTCAAATGCCAGCGCTAATTATAATCCGGACTCCCGGGATGAAGAGTCCCTCCTGCAGTCAATAAAATCAAATAACTTCGATGAAAGAGTTAATTCCGCCTTTGCCTTAGGCGAGATAAAATCCTCAAAAGCTTTAATCCCTTTACTCCAGATGCTGCACAGTGAACCGGTCGAGGGCGCCAGGATTATGGCCGCACTCTCCCTCTATAAAATCGGCAATGCACAGGGCCTTTACGCAATTGAGCGCGCTGCCATATTCGATAAAAGTGAAAGGGTAAGAAAAATGTGCGCTAATTTCTACAACGATTACGTATTAAACAGTAAAGCTGATAGCCCCGATATTGAAAAGGATCTTCTGGAAGCCATTAAATCGGATGACTTAAATAGCCGTGTGAGTGCAGCATATATACTTGGCGAAATGAAATCATCCAAAGCAATGATCCCTTTAATGAAGATGCTGCGCGAGGAGAAAGAAGATGGCGGAAAACTGATGGCGGCATTATCACTTTATAAACTGGGCAATGCGCAGAGCATCTTTGCCCTAAGGAGAGCATATGAATTTGATGAGAGTGCTAGAGTCAAAAGAATGTGCGCAATTTTTTACAATACCTATCAGATCCAGGAAAAAAGCAAGTAATACAAATTTCCAAATATTAACTTAAAAGGGCTGTAAATATCAGAGTCTATAGCCCTTTTTTTTCTTCCACTCAGACCTCGGACATTGGACTTTCATTATTTATTTCATTTTCTTATATAATTATTAATGACAGCAATGAGTTGCACCATGGTCAGAATTGAAACCATATTTTTTTCAATTTCCGGAGAAGTATAAATGAACGAGGATAAATTGAACGGAGAAGGGAATTCGGATAAAATCGACGCTTTTACCGAAAAATTAGAACAGCTGCACGACCGTCTCTGGGAACTCTACGATGAGGCAGATGAACTGATGAAAGACCAGAATGCTGTAAATGAGATCAATTATATCTCCCGCGAATCGGCCCTTGCCGCCATGGCTTCCGTCAGGTACGGTCTGGATATTATGATCTCCATATGCGAAAGCAGCCTGGAATATCTTGGTGTTGAGTTTGAAGACGACGAGGATAATGAATAACTGCAAAATGTGAATATATCAAAAAATTATGCTGCGGAATCTTTGCGGAAAATGAAATAATATCTTATCATAAAGGGGTAAAATTTATATGATTTTAAACCGGGAGGATAGATTAAATGGCTTATAAGGCAAACGTTCCGCAGTATAAGGCTAACCTGCAGGCTGAAACCAACAGTTCAGCGCTCTATAGGGTGCTGGCGGAAACAGAAACAAAAGAAGAATTACAAAAAGTATACTTGCGTCTGGCTGAAACAGAGGAAAAACACGCCTCTTTCTGGCGCGAACAGATACTCAAGGCCGGGGGAAAAGACCCTCTTGTAAAACCCGACTGGCGTACAAAAATTCTCATATTCCTGGCGAAAAAGTTCGGACCCCAGTTTGTTCTGCCTACTCTGGTGGAAATGGAAGAAACAGGAAGCGACAGCTACAGTAAACAGCCTGAGACGAAAAAGACCAATATGGTCGCAGAGGAAAAGTCGCATGGAAGACTCTTTAAGGCTATGATGAATACCGGGGGACTTGAAGGCACTCAGATAGCCCGCTTTGAGGGCAGGCATAAGGGCGTGGGAGGAAACGCGCTCAGGGCTGCAGTCCTGGGCGCTAACGACGGCCTGGTCTCAAATCTGAGCCTTGTAATGGGCGTTGCCGGCGCGGCCGAAGGCGCTGCTCTTTCAAACGGGACAATTCTTATTACCGGATTTGCAGGGCTCCTCGCAGGTGCAATTTCAATGGCATTGGGTGAATGGCTCTCTGTTCAAAGTTCACGCGAGCTTTATCAAAGACAGATGAGCATTGAAGAAAGTGAACTTGCCTCTAATCCTCAGGAGGAAATGGAGGAACTCGCTCTTATATACCAGTCAAAAGGGATTTCTGAGGAGAATGCAAAACTTATGGCAAGCCAGCTCGTCAGTAACCCGAACACAGCGCTTGACACGCTTGCCAGGGAAGAGCTGGGCATTGATCCCGAGGAACTTGGAGGCTCGGCCTGGGAGGCTGCCGGAATGTCATTCGTCCTCTTTTCTTTCGGAGCTATTATTCCTGTAATTCCCTTCATTATTACCTCTGGCAGTGAAAGTATAATCCTTAGTCTTGTCTTAAGCGCTCTGGGACTTTTCGGAATAGGAAGCGCCATTACGGTTATGACGGGCAAAAGCATCTGGTCCTCGGGCACCAGGCAGCTTATCTTTGGCCTTCTTGCCGCCGGAGTGACCTTCGGCATCGGATGGTTCATGGGTGTTTCACTTGCCGGATAAAACTCCGCAAAAAAAAGGCGTACGGAGTTAACGTGCGCCTTTTTTATTAAATTCTTTCTTTTAATTGCTTTTTACTGCAGGAAGCGTAAAGGTAAATGTTGTTCCTTTGTTTAGCTTGCTATCCACTGAAATGGACCCTCCGTTTTTCTCGATAAACTCCTTGCATAGTATTAAGCCCAGGCCGGTACCTTTTTCATGCGCCGTTCCTTCTGTGGAAAGATTTGAGTCGATCTTAAAAAGTTTGTCCAATGAGGCCGGATGAATGCCTACGCCGGTATCCGTAACTGAAACCTTTACGTGACCGTCTTCCTTCGTTGCTGCAATTGTTATTTTCCCGTCGGGATTTGTAAACTTAATTGCGTTCGAGATGAGGTTCTGCAGCACGCAGTGCAGCATCTTCTCATCTGCAAAAACTGCAATATCCTTGTTTATCCGCTGCTCAAGCTTTATGCCCTTTGTAATAGCATTGTTCTTAAGAAGGGAGAACACGGGTTTTACCTGCCCGGGCAGGCTTAAAGCCTCAGGGTTAAATTCCATCCTTCCTGTCTGTATCCTCGACCAGTCGAGCAGATTCTCAATCAGGTTATAGATGTTCTTAACAGATGTATTTATATGCACAATGAAGTTTTTTACTTCGCCTGTCGAGAACTGCTCAAAGTCCTGCATCAGAAGGTTTGTAAAGCCCATGAGCCCGTTGAAGGGGCTCTTTAAGTCGTGAGCAATAATTGAGAAGAACCTGTCTTTTTCTGAAAGCGATTCCTGAAGCTCCTTTTCCGATTTTTCAAGCTGCTTGTTAAGCTCCGTCAGCTCTTCAGTCCTCTGTTCAAGCAGATACCTGTGAGTCTGAAGGTCTGTCGTATACTCAAGAAGCTCCTGTTCTACAGTCTTTTTATAAATGGCTGAAGCTATCTGCTCTGAAACGAATGTAAGGATCTCCTTTTCCTCTTCACCATATGCATCGGGGTTTTCATAATCCTGGACTACCATAACACCCGTTATTTTATCCATTACCTTCAATGGCACTCCGAGCCATATTTTGGAAGGAGTTCCTATTATTTCAACTTCACCCAGGTCTCTTAAGGCAAGATCCTGCTCTTCGTTGATCAGGGCTCCCTGGCCTGTTCTTAGAACATACTCGGTAAGGCCTTTTCCTACTTTCTTTGATTCCTGCGGGGGATCGAACTCATCAACAAAGTAGGGGAAACTCAGAAGCTCATTTATCTGGTCGTAAACTGCAATATAAAAATTGTCTGCCGGCATCAGGTCCTTTATAATTTCGTGCAGCTTGCTGTAGAGCATATCGAGGTCGCTTGTTGTATTTACAGCTTCTGATATCTTGTAAAGTGCATTATTAACTTTTTCGCTGCCCTTCCTGTCGCTGATGTCTTTTTGAATGCCAAGGTATCCAATAATATTGCCGCTTTCATTCAGTATGGAGCTCGCAGAGGCTTCAATTGGAACCAGCCTGCCGTCTTTGGTCTTATTTACCATTTCCCCCTGTACAGGCTGCTTTTGTTTGAGCAGGTTCCAAAGATGTGTGTACTGCTCCGGCGTGTGAAATCCGCTTTTTAGTATCCTGGGGGTGACTTTTCCTACAACCTCTTTGCAGCTGTATCCGTAAAGTTCTGTAAATGCAGGGTTAACATAAGTTATCAGTCCGTCGGGATCTGTAATTAAGATCGCCTCATTTGACCATTCAACGGCCTGTTTGAATTTGGCAAGTATTGCCTCGTTTTCTTTTCTTTCAGTCACATCAATCAGAACAATCAGTGTGGCAGGCTCTTTTCCATAGAACATATCCACACCTCTTATAACGGTGGATTTCCTGTATCCGGACTTGGTTACAATTTCAGTCTCATAATCGGGCAGAGCTCTGCCCTGGGATCTTTTGCTAAGCATTCCGGCAACAAATGCCTTCTTATCCGGGGCAACCAGATCCAGTACAGACCTGTTCATGAGTTCTTCATAGCTGTAGCCCCAAAAGTCAACTGCAGTATTATTTGCAAATACAATGCTTCCTTTTTTGTGAACAATAACGATATCCGGCAGGTTTGAAATTACGGCTTCTGAAGCTTCCTGGCTTTCCTGAAGCACCTGCTCGGTACGCTTGCGTTCAATTGCCATGGCTATCTGCGTGGAGACGAATGCGAGCAGTTCCTCGTCTTCTTTTGTATACCGAAGGTTTTCATTATCATAAATCTGAACAGCAAGGACCCCTATCTTCTTTGCATCGTAAGTCTTCAAGGGTACGCCCAGCCATTCAATCGATATGGCGCCCAGAAGCTCAACCTCATTTTTATCCAGAAGCTCACAATATTTTTCTTTTGTAACCAGCAAAGGCCTGCCGTATCTGAGGGCATATTCAGTAAGCCCGCGTCCGAACTTCCGTCGTCTGTTGTCCCCCGGCTTTTCATGCTGCGAATCGTATTTATCTACATAATATGGGAAAGTCAGCGTCTCAGACATATCGTCATAGAGCGCTAAATATAGGTTTTCCGCCGGAATGAACTCTTTTAATATTGCGTGCACCTTAGCATACAGCTCATCCAGATCCTTTGAGCTGTTTGCGGCTTCAGAAATTTCAAAGATTGCGGCCTGCTTTTTCTGCTCCTGCCTGTGCTTGTTGATATCCTTAAGCACTGAAACAAAGCATATGCCCTCTCCCTGGCTGTTTTTTACCAGTGAAGTGCTTACTTCACCCCAAAACTTCAGTCCGCCCTTTTTAAGAAAGGAAAGCTCGAGTTTCTTGTTCTCGCCTTCGGCAAGCATAATCTGGCGCAAATGCGAAACCTTCGGCCTGTCTTCCGGTGCAATTAAATCCGCAGCTTTTTTCCCGATTAACTCCGAAGTACTCTCATAGCCGTGAATTTCCAGAGTGCGGGGGGAAACCTCCTTAATAACGCCATCCAGGTCCATTATTATAATGGAATCCATTGAGGTCTCAATGAGTGTCCTGCAGATATCTCCGCTGCTGTAGTCTGGCTGGGCAGTGTTTGTAGGTATATTACGGCTATTTTTCTTTTGCATTCTGCTTCTGTATATGTTTTCCTGAGGTAAATCTCCCTAATGACAGTTTGCCTGAAAAAGGGGATTCAACCCTGCAGGATCTAAAACTTTTCCTTTGAACTATTTTCGAACAAATTGTCCGTAAATTAAGGGGAAAAATTTATATAAACAATAGGAGGTAAGCAAAAGAGGTAACTTTATTAGACTCTATTATTTAAAAAAATACTGAATCCCATCTGAAGCCCCACGCCTCCGATCAGCATTGCAAGTATCAGCCTTAGTGTTCTGCTCTTCAGGCTGTGGCTTAAATAAGTACCCAGGTAAACTCCCGGCAGCGAAAAAACAATTGCTAAAAGTGTCAATTAGCTCTTTGCCCCGGAGAGTTTAAGCTCATTTACTCTGGGGCTGCGGCTGTTAATCCAGCCTGAGGTGCCTCCTTCAAGATTATATACTTTTGGAAAACCCTGCTTCGAAAGATAATGAGAGACTTCAAATGAACGGTTTCCCGACTGGCATATTACTACAATCTTTTTATCGCGCGGAATTTCTTTTATCCTGCCTGCAATCTGACCTACAGGTATATTTACAACCCCGGGAACCATTCCGAAAGCCATAAGTTCAAAAGGCTCCCTTACGTCCAGAAGGAGGAGTTCTTTTTCACTTTTTATCATATCTGCCAGCTCTTCGGTGGAAATGTTTTCAAAAGGTTCGCCGGAATTTGAAACTCTTTTTGTTCCGCACTGAAGCGTCATTTTCCCATCAGAAGATGCCTCGGCAAAGGGAGGGAAGAAATCTTTCACAAATTCAATATATTCATCTTTGGTCCTTGCCTGCAGAAACGGGTTATCTTCCTTTTCTTCCATTAATACTGAATATTCATTATCCTCATAATCATGCCCCGGAAATATTCTTGTTTCTTCGGGCAGAGTCATAATTCTATTAAACAGGCTCTCATACTGATCCGAAGGATTTCCGCCCGGAAGGTCGCTTCTTCCTGCCTGCCCGACTAAAAGCAGGTCTCCCGTAAAAAGCATGTCCTGCAGGAGGAGGCTTATGTGGTTATCGGTATGCCCCGGTGTGAAGATTACACGGAATTCAAGTGATCCGGCTTTAATTACATCCCCGTCAACAACATATAGGTCAACTTCAACTGCCGCATTGGCCCTCAGTGTGTCGCCTATTCCGAACTTGTCGCCTTCATCAACAACTTTCCATTTATCCTTTGTATTTTCGTGCATTATTACTTCCGCCCCCGTAAGATTTTTAATTTCACCTGCGGCAGTAGTGTGGTCTGCATGGGTGTGTGTGTCGATTACATATTTCACTCTTACTCCAAGCTCATCAGTCATGTAAAGAATCCTGTCCAGATCCTCAATATTAGGATCAATTACAACCGCATCTTTTGATTCTTCGTCTGCAATTAAATAGCTCAGCGTACCTGTATCATCTTTCGAACGGATCTGCCTGAATATCATAGTCTCTCCTTGAATTTCTTAAAAACAGCTTTTGCCCTTTATTAGTGTGATACATGAAAAAGCTAAAGGTTTCATGCTTTGGCCAGGAAAAAACTATCGCTGCTGAGGGAATTCTTCACTACTAAAATTCCCGGGAATTGCTTATTTTTATCTTAACTTAAGAGGCGGCAATATTATTATTTGCAGTATTGTTTGTTTAGATTTGCATGATATTAAAAAGTTTTAACTGATGTCACATAACAGCAGTCATTCACATAGCCATTCACATCAGCACGAAGGGGCAGGAGAGTACAACAGGATTTTTGCCCTCGGTATAGGACTTAACCTGCTTTACGTTCTGGTAGAGGCGGTATTCGGTTTTTCAATAAATTCCCTGGCCCTGATTGCCGATGCGGGGCACAACTTAAGCGACGTGCTTGGACTCGTGCTTGCCTGGGGAGCCTCACTTCTTGTGCAAAAACCCCCGACTGAGTACAGGACCTACGGCTTCAGGAAAACTTCCATTTTTGCAGCCTTGCTTAATGCCGTAATTCTCCTTATTACGGTTGGAATGATCACTTTTGAAGCAGTTCAGAGACTCAGAAATCCCGAAACGATACAGGGCACTGTAATGATAATGGTGGCCTTTATCGGGTTTTTAATCAATAGCGCAACGGCACTTTTATTCATTAATGAAAGAAAGAAGGACCTTAACATAAAAGGCGCATTTCTTCACATGACGGCCGATGCCGCCGTGTCGTTAGGCGTTGTGGCTGCCGGAATAATTATACTTTTTACCGGCTGGAACCGCCTGGACCCGCTCCTTAGCCTCATTATTTCGCTTGTAATTGTTATAGGCACCTGGGACCTTCTAAGGGATTCATTTAACCTTGCCATGGATGCCGTTCCCTCACACATTCCGGTCCAGGAAGTAGTTGAATACCTAGAACACCTGCCGGGCGTAAAGGAGGTGCACGACCTTCACATCTGGCCCCTTAGTACCACTGAAACGGCTCTTACGGTTCATATTGTTAAACCAGATGCCGAGGTGAGCGACGAGCTGACAAGCAGGATCTGCCGCGAGCTGCACGAAAAGTTCGGTATTGACCATCCCACAATTCAGATTGAAAAAGCCTCAACATCAAAAACCTGCCGGACGAGCAATGTGTAGGCAGTTCAAAAGAAATTTCTGCATGAAGTGAATTCTTCCTCTGTTTCTTGACAATAGAACTCATAAGTAATATATTCCGGAATTTTAATACAATAAGACAATTTTTACTGAAAAACAGGCATTTCTGCCGGATTATAATATATAGATGACTTTTATGAATATTCAGTTCAACGCCCTTAATTTTGGCTTGTCGGAAAAGATAATTTTAGCTATTGTTCTGGGCGCAATTGCAGCAGTTTTGTCCTTTAGGCTGAAGTTCCTGACTAAAAGCGGCTCCCGGGCTGCTTTTCTGCTCGCAGTCCCAGTTTTTGGACTGGGAGGCTGGAAGTGGGGAGTGCCGCTTCTGTACTTCTTCCTTTCATCCAGCATTCTTTCAAAGCAAAGGAAAAAGCATAATCCCGGGGTTGATAATTACTTCGAAAAAACCGGTGTGCGCGATTATCTCCAGGTTATTTCAAACGGCGGCCTGGGGGGAATTCTGGCAGTAATGGACTATTCCCTTAATTCGGGCGCGTTTTACACGGCCTATATTGGAATGCTTGCTGCTGTCTGCGCCGATACGTGGGGTACCGAAATTGGAACCTGGGCAGGGTCAAAGACGTATAACATCCTGAACCTGCAGATGTGCGAACAGGGGAGCTCAGGAGGCGTATCTCTTGCAGGCACTCTCGGCTCTGTTGCCGGGGCGCTTACGGTTGCGATCTCCTCTGCATTGTGGGTAAATAACGGATTATTTCTGTACTTTTGTATTATTGTTTTTTCCGGCACCTTGGGAAGCTTAACCGACAGCATACTGGGAGCTGCTTTTCAGGCAGAATTTTACTGCACACAATGCGGTAAACTTACTGAAAAGAAGTTCCACTGCACGAGGCCGGCCATTCATAAAAAGGGATTTTTATGGATCGGAAACGACGTAGTTAACCTTGCTGCCGGCATAACCGGCGCAATTTTTGCAATTATTTTCCGGAATATATTACACTGAAAATGAAAAATATATTACTGACACTTTTATTTCTGGGAACGCTTTCGGCCCTGAGCCGTGCGCAGATCGTCAACACACAGCCTCTGCCTGAGCATAGCACACCTCTTGTGAACCTGCCCGCAGCCTATGCACGCGCGATGGATGCATTCCAAAAGGGGGACTATGTAAAAAGCTACAGGCTCTTTGAAGGCTTTTATGCAGAAAGAGGAGTAGACGAGGAACTCTCTTCATCTGCAAAGTACTATTCGGCTGAAAGCCTCCTGAGACTGAACCAGGTTGATGCTGCAACCGCTGAATTCAGCTATTTTACCGGCAAGTACACAGAATCGAACTTCCGTGCAGACGCGCTCTATAAGCTCGGAACCCTCTACTACAGAAAGAAAGAATATGCTGAAGCACGCGAGACTTTTAAGACACTAATTGAAGACTACCCTTATAATGAATACGTCGGCTCTGCAATGTACCTCACAGGTGACTCCTACAGCCAGGAGGCGCGGTACGATGAGGCTATTAAGTATCTGGATGACGCTATTGTAGCCAGGAACAACAGCAAATATAAGCCTAACAGCATTTACCTTTTGGGCATCATTTATGAGAAGAAGGGCGACTACCGCCAGGCCGTTGCCAACTATGATACTCTTCTTGCTTACTATAAGACAAGCCCGCTTGCTCCTCATGCACAGATAAGAATCGGCCTCTGCTACTTCGAACTGAAGGAATATGATAACGCAATACTGGAACTGAACGACCCTCTTATTAAGGAACTTGCAGACAGCCTCCAGACTGAAGCCAAATATATACTTGCCAACTCATACTACAGGCTGAGAGAATATAAAGAGGCGGGGGAAACATATAATGAAATCTTAGGGGAGAAACCTAACACTCAGGTCGATAGGAACGTCAAATACGGACTTGCCTGGGTCAATTTTCAGCAGGCAAAGTATGAAGAATCATATAACTTGTTTTCATCTTTAACCGGAAAAGGGGAAGGTGACTCCGTTTCCGTCAAATCACTTTTCTGGAGCGCTGAAAGCAGGCGTTATGCCGGAAAAGATGACGCGGCACTAAAAATTTATGACGACTTTCTGAAAAGATACCCCTCCAGTTCACTGGCTTCACAGGTAAGATACCTGATCGGCGTGGTAAAATACAAAACCAACAAGGAAACGGTCTCGGAAGAATACCTGAAGGATGCCGCCGGCTCAAGCGATGAAACCGTGCGCGGCCGTGCGCTTGCTGTTCTTGGCGAGATCAGGCTTAAGGCAAAGGACTACCCTGCAGCAAAAAAATATTTCAGCGATGCACTCGCCCTTCAATCGCTTGCCCCTGAACTTAAAAATAGCAGCATGCTTGGCCTTGGCATAGCTGACTACTACCTGAACCGCACAGACGAGGCGGTAAGCTCGCTTAATAAACTTGCTTCTGAAGCCCCTGCATTTGAAACGGGCAAAACCCACTTCTACCTGGCCGAGGCATATTTTGCTAAGAAGGATTTTAAGAAGGCCCTTAAGGAGTATAACGCAGCCGGCGAAAAGGAAAAAGAACTTGTTTCCCAGGTGCTCTACGGGAAGGCTTATACATATTTTAACCTGAAGGAATTTCCTAACGCATCTTATAATTTTTCCGAATACTTAAGAAGATATAAGAACAGCCCAAATTCCAATGACGCCAAGCTCCGCCTGGCCGACAGCTATTACGGGGAGAAGAAATTTGCAGAAGCAAGCCGCATATATAAGGAAGTATTCCTGGCCGAGAGCAGCATGAGCAGCGACTACGCTTATTATCAGTATGCACAGGCCCTCTATAAAGCAGGCAACTCCAATGAAGCTATTAGGGAGTTCTCAAGTCTCCAGGAAAAGTTTCCCGATTCAAAGTACGTGGCTGAATCGCAGTATATCATCGGATGGATATTCTTCCAGAAGGGAAACTACCGCCAGGCTGTTGCAAGCTATCATACACTCTTAAGCCGGTACCCTTCATCCTCTGTTGTGCCTATTACATATAATTCTATCGGTAACGCTTACTTCAACATGGGCAACTATGATTCAAGCATCGTTTATTACAACAGGGTTATAACAGGCTACCCTGCAAGCAGCTACGCTTTTGACGCCGTAATGGGAATTAAAGACGCCTATATGGCAGATGACAAGCCGCAGCAGGCAGTAAATTTCATAGACAACTATGCTGCTGAAAATCCGCAGGCCGCAAATATAGACCAGATAATGTTCAGAAAAGGGGACCTCTACTTCAACCTCAGGAACTATGAAATGGCCAAGAAGAGCTACAAGGACTTTGTAAGCCAGTACCCCAAGAGCCCGCTTGTGCCCGATGCATATTACGCTATCGGTAAAAGTGCCGAAATATTAAAACAGAATGAAGAGGCCCTTTATAACTTTAACATAGTTTTTAAGAGTTACCTCACGACGGATCCCGGAATAGCCTCCGTGCTCGAAATGGGGAAGATTCATTCGGATCTTAAGAACTATGACGCTGCAATAAGCATTTACTCTACGGCAATAGACAAGTTTCCCCCGGAATCCTCCAGGATACCGGAGATAATGTACAACAGGGCAATGGCATATATAGCAAAGGGTGACCTCCCGAAGGCTTATGACGATTTTAATTACCTCATACAGTACTATTCAGGCACCTTATTTGCCGCAGATGCAAAGTTTGAAATTGCCCTCATTGAACTTGCCAGGAAGAACTTTGAAACAACGGATATGCTCCTGAAGGAACTCTCTTCAGAAAGAACAGACGAACTGGGAGCCAAGTCACAGTACTATTACGGAGTTTCACTCCTTGAGCAGAATAAATTAGATGACGCTATTTCGGCTCTTGTAAGGGTTAAATTTGCATTTGCCGGATTTGACGAGTGGCTTACAAGCTCTTACCTTAAGCTTGGTGAATGCTATGAGAAGAAAAATGACAACAATAAGGCCAGGGAAATGTACCGGATGGTTGTAAGCCGCCATCGCGGTGATAAATTCGGAGCCGAAGCACAAAACAAATTACGGACGCTGGACTGATATGATAAAGAAAATAATAATACTCGCGTGGGCTATCCCTTGTCTTCTTCTTGCCCAGGAAAATACAGAAAGAAAACAACAGAGCGTTGAACTGCCTGAATTTGTTATAACAGGAGTGGAAAGGGTAAGCCTTCCTACTGTAACTAAACCCAAGGCCGAACTTGTGCCGGTTATGTCTGAGGAGTTCTTTAAGCCTGTCTATTCACCCGAGGACCTCCCGATTGCGGAAATATCCAACCCCGTGAAAAAAGAGGTGACCTTTAATTCCACCGGCTCCAGATATAAAGGCGCTCTCAGCCTTGGCGCAGGATACTACAGACTGCCCGGAGCGGAGCTCACATACGGCTCGGGCTTTGACGGCGGGGCGTTCTTCGGACGTTTGTGGACACTCAACGACAGGGCATACGTTCCTAATTCAAATAAGAGCGGACTGGGACTCGACCTCTCCACATCATTCTTCTCAAGCGATACTTCGGGCTTCCTGCCGGGAACAGTCTACAAGATGGGCGGAGGCTATAATATGAACTCATATAAGTTCTTCGCTTCAGATAATCCTGATGAGACAAGAAATATGCATAAGGGCAACCTCAGGTTGTCAATGTCCAACCTTACAAGCGACTATTTTAAGATCTCGCTTGATGTGACTGATAATATGCTCTACTTAAGCGACAGGGATTTCGGCGAAAACCTTCTCTGGTTAAAAGGCGGCATTGAAACGGGCTACAACGGCTTTAAGATCGCAGGAGATGCAAACGTTAAATACCAGAATATGAACGAAAAGATAAACGGCAAAAGTGCAGTCGGCTTTATGGACGCAAGAGCCTCGCTGAAACTTAAACCCACTGGCGACTGGCAGTTCGGCTTCGGACTTTATTATGCTACTACAGATTCCAGCTGGATGCTTCTGCCCCAGGGATTCTTTTTCCTCAAAATTAGCAACCAGATCTCATTGCTGGGCGAACTGGTGCCGCAGGCAGACTTCCTTTCGGCGGGTGACCTCGCAGGAATAAATAAATATTATAACCTTAACATTGGACACGTATTCCAGAAAAACCCCATTAACCTTAACGTTGCACTTAAGTATGAGTTCGATACTTACTTCGAAATTGAAGGCGGGGTAAAATACTCAAGATTTGATAACTACGCGTACTTCAGGACAAACAAGCTCGAAAGCAGAATTATTGACCTGCCGGGTACGGTTTATCCCCCAAAAGGGAAGTATTATGTCTCAACTACAAAGGCTAACCGCTTGATGGGTTATGCAAACCTGCTTTTCCATGCCGGCCCCTACGGCTCATTCTACGGGAAGTTTGAGATGGAGGATTTCCAGAGCACACACGGCAGCAAGATTCCCTTTACACCTGCCATCCGCTCAAGCCTTTCATACGGCTACGATTTTACGCAGATGGAGCTCAAGGCTTCGCTTGAGCTGAACTCTTCATCTTATGCTGATATTGAAAACAGGACGGAGATTCCGGCCTTTGCAGATATGTCGCTCCGCCTGGGCTATAAGCTTCAGGACAACTTCAGCTTGTTCGGCCAGGTTTCTAATCTCTTTAACAGGAATAACTACTACTGGTACGGCTATAAAGAGAAGCCTTTTGACATAGTTTTCGGAATTGACTATAGATGGTAAATGGGATAAAATAAGTTTTAATGCCTGTGTTTTTGATTTTGTGTGCGAATTTACTTTAATTCGCAGAGTGTATTTAAGCCAGTTTTTTGAAAAATACCATTAAAGATGAAGAAAGAAGAATTAGTAAATATTATCTCCGCGCGGCTTTCCTCACAGGGAAAAGAAACGGCTGTTGCTTTCGATGTTTTTTTGCAGAAAGTGGCAGAATCCCTTGAGGTGAATGAATCGGTAAAGATCCCTGAGGTGGGAATTTTCCAGCTGAAGAAAAAGGGGACTTTGGATGAATCGGGCAGCCAGGGAAAAGGCTCTTTTTACCTCTTGTTTGTGCCGCTTAAATACAACAGAAAAGATAAAAACGAGGTCCTGGCCTTCCAGGTTAACCCTCGTAACCTGAAAAAGACTGAAATTGACGACGACGTATTCAGCCTTAGCGTCGACCAGCCCGTAATACCTGTAACAGAACAGGCTAAAAAGGAATTTCTCGTACATTCATCCTACCTCATGATGCAGAAGAACTTTGAGGACAGGGTGGACGGACTGCTCTTAAATTCCGTTAACCTTAGCGACTTTGAAATAGACCATAATTTTTCAGCAATCCCCGAGGAAAATAAGTTCGGCCTGGCTCCGGAGCCTGAAAAGGAAACTGAAACTGAAGATAATGAAAGCATACCATGGGAATTCGGGGAAGAGGAAAAAACTGCTGAAATTGAAAATACCCCGGAAGCTTCTGATGAGAAGGCGGATGAGGATTTTGATGCAATTGTAGCCAGCATTACAGATGATTTCTCAGACGAGACACCTGCTTTGGATACCCCGGCGGATGAGACTTTCATGGAAACAGATGAAACGCCTGACGAAAGTGACCAGCCGAGCGAGACTGAAGAAGTCTTGAATGAGATCATGCCCGGGGAAAGTCTTAAGAATCCCGACGACCTCTTTAAGGACCTTTTGGGTGAAGATGAACTTCCGGAGGATGAAATTCCAGTGGATGAAACTCCGGTAGATGAAGTTCCGGAAAAGCCCTCTGAATTGCAGGGTAACTCTGAGCTTGGCGAGGACTGGTTCAGCCTTAAGGAAATAGATGACGATGAGGAAGAGGCTTCTGAAAGTGAGAAGGCTTTTGCTGAAGATAAAACCTTTGCAGAAGATGCAGCTTTTGCAGAAGATGCAGCTTTTGCCGGGGAAAAGGCTTTTACTGAAGAAGAGCCTTTTGCAATTGATAAACCAACACCTGTGGACGACCAGGCGGAGAACATAGACGAAAAGCTTGAACTTCTTACCGAAATGGATGCCGGACTTGAAATTGACCCGTTCGAGGATTTCTCTTTAACTGAAGAGGAAGAAAAACCTGTGGAAGAAGAGCTCACAGAAGAACTAATTGAGGAAGAGTCCGCAGAAGATAAGCCGGCTGAAGAGGAGCCTGAAAAGGGAAATGAACTGGACACGCTTAAGCTTGAGAATGACAGCATGTCAGGCATAACTCTAACTGACGATAAAATGCTTGAAGATGAGGATGAAGCCGCACACAAGGTGAAGTATCCCGGAACCTTCTGGATGATACTTGGCGCTCTTGTGCTTGTTACGCTTGGAGGCGCTTATTACTTCTTCTTCATGGGGAAAAGTAACCCGCTTCTTCCCGACGTTGTCCAGAAAAAAACGGCTGCCGAAAAGGTTTCCGCCATAAAACCCCAGATTATTGAAAGGGATTACAGCGTTCCTGTAACGGTTTATAAAAGAAGCGCTGAAAGCCCACAGGAACTTCAGAAATATGAAACCGAATCTGCAGATGCTGAAGACGAGAATAATACTAAACCTCAGAACACTGCTCCTGCAGAAAATAAGCCTCTGGCTGAAAATAAAACTACTCCTGGCAACACTGTAAACGGCGCCAGTACTGCTCCAAAAACCGGTCAGGAGAAAAAGCCTGAAAACAGGCAGCAGACTACAGTAACAAAGCTTCCTGAGACAAATGCGCAGGTTACTAAACCGGTCCAGAAAACTAATACTCCGGTTCAGAAGAATAATAATTTTGTAAATAAAAACTCAGCCCCTAAACAGAACCAGACCGTATCCGACCTGCAGATTCAGCCAAGAGGCGATACAAAGGATAAGCTGATTAAAAAGGATATCTTTACAGACGGCAGAGGGCGCTATACAATTCAGGAATCCTCCTGGCAGTCAGCCTCTGAAGCCGTAAAAAGGGTAAAGTACTTCAAAAGCCGGGGGCTAGACGCTTATTATACAAAGTATGCTCCCAAAGGGGCAAAAGTATGGTACAGGGTCAGAATAGGTGACTTCCCGTCACTGGAAGAAACTGAAAATACGCTTAAAAGGATAAGATAAAGCTTAAGCGTTATAAACTAGAAAATTAGATTGTTAAACGATGACTATTCCTAAAATAAAAAATACTTCTTATTTGTTGTCAGTCGGTGTGCACGGGGTTCTGCTTGCCATATTCCTTTTCCTCAGGGCAGGCTTTACCTATACCCCTACAGAATATGTTGAGATCGGCTTCGGTACCCCGGGCGGCTCAGGAGGGGGAGGAAACGGCGAGACCGAAGTGGTTTCCGAGGACCCGCAGGCAGGCGACCTTCCCCTGCAGGGACAGCAGGACGTGGTGCAGGAGACTAAAAAGGAAGATATCCCGAAAGTCGATAAAACACAGAATACATCTGAAGACCGCATTCCTGCAAAAACAACTGAAAAACCTAAAAATGAAAATTTTACGGCAAGAAACGGTTCTACAACCAAGGACGTTGTAAAGCCCGGCAACGGCCATCCTGCAGCTGGAATCGGAACCAACCCTCTTGGCTCAGGTATCGGAAACGGCATCGGACGCGGCTCAGGCAACGGTAACGGATCGGGAGACGCAAACGGCGACGGATACGATATCTTCTGGGGAGGAAAGGGTAACAGGAAAATCTACAGCTATTCGCTTCCCAGGTATCCTGAAGGCGTTTCAAAGGAAATTGACCTTAAACTGAAATTTACTATACTGCCCGACGGCACCGTTGGAACCATCATCCCTTTAATGAAGGCCGATACAAGACTTGAAAATTCGGCTATAAATTCACTCAGGCAATGGAGATTTGAACCGCTGCCCCCGGGACAGAAGCAGCTTGAACAGACTGCGGTTATTGTTTTTCCGTATCGTCTTCGCTAACTTCCTTTTCCTTATCCCCTCCGTAGTAGAGTTTATAGAAAAAGAATTCTGCTATTGCTAACAGGAATAAGGAAAAGGTATCCCTGTCAAAATACAACCCGAAGCCTTTCGACTCCATGAGGGCACGCGCAATCATCCCTGTAACTGCCCAGCCTACGCTGAAAAGTATTACTATCAAAGCTACATTGGACAGTGCAGTTGACAGGCCTTCATCCTGCCACTTTTTTGTGAAGATTACCGTAACAAAAACCAGGTGAACGAAAAATATAAATGCTGTTATCATCTTTAATCAAATCTGTTTTTTTGTGATTAGAAATTATTATCCTCGCTGTCCTTCCGCCTGTTTATGATCTGCATGCCTATCAATCCGCCTATAATGCCGAAAATTGAATTTATGATCAGGCTGCTCATGAAAACAGAAAACGTATATAGCATGGAGAACCCGTACTTATTGACTTCATCGACAACCCTGTACATTATGTCCATAACCTCGCGCGCAAGATCAGCAGGGTAAACCGACTGCAGCATATTCTCAAGTTCAGGCAGTGATCCCGCAATTGAGATCTCCCTGGTCAGATAAACTATAAGCATATCGAAGGCAGTGCCGAAAAAGGCGGCAATTATTCCTGTCGAAAGGCCTAAAAGCACGGCCAGGGAGGCTTTAATGTCTGAGTCACTTCTATTGGCCTTCTGGTGAAGCACAAGTGCAAAGAAAGCTGCCACGGGTACAATCAGGCAGCATGAAAGACTTCTAACCAAAGGAACAATATTAAGAACACCTGCTGCAAACCCGCATACCAGAGCCGGTAAATATTTTTTCAATTAAGATTCCTATCCTGAGATTTTAATTCTGCAATAAATTTTTCAAAAGCTCCCAAAATATAAAAAAAACCAACTGAACCTAAAAGAAGCCCGGTAAGAAAAGCTGTTATTTTGGAATAATTATAAATGTTAACAGAATAAAGCATTACGTCAAGCAGCATCGGAATGCCTGCAAAAATGAGGTACTTTTTTCTTAATGGTCTTTTGACTGAAATGAAGAGGGAAAAAAGAGAAGCTGCAAAAAGCCCCGCGTAAATGCCGAAGCACCTTGAACATACAAGAAGAGGCCGCCCAAGGATAAAAATTGTCTTTTCCGTTATCTGATGACATACGTGACTATAGCAGAGTTCACTGAAGAGGTAGACTCCCGCTGGAAATTCAACGCAGGGAACAAGGACATTAAGAAAAATTCCCGTAAACCATATTAACATCAGAATAAACAGAAAATATTTAATTTTTATCTTCATTTACAATTTTTATAAAATTATCATATGCGCAAAAATATGCTGAAAATATGATTTTTAACAGTTTTTTGTGGGGCAAAAAGTGATAAACAGATAATATCCCCTGAAAAAATCTTGATTAACAGAAAAATAAGCCTTATATTAAGGTTTCAAAATTCATGGAGTTGTAATGTCAAGAGTATGCGAAATTTGCGGTAAAGGTCCTATCACAGGTCATAACGTAAGTCATGCTAACAACAGGACTAAGACCAGATGGCTTCCTAACCTGCAGAATGTAAATGCTATAGTAGACGGCAAAAAAACAAAAATGAAAGTTTGCACAACTTGCCTTAAGAGCAATAAAGTTGTAAAAGCTGTTGCATAAAGAGGCTGTTCTATCAGCCTTTTTTTATTTTAAATACGGCTATCTGTTTCTGCGTAAGTACGTACAAATTCCCCTTAAAGATTAGTCCGGCAACAATTTCACTGCCGGCTTCAAACCCTGTGAGGTGCACTTCCTTAAACTGCACCTCTTTCTCGTTCAGATCTGCGGTAAATACCCTATCGGAGGAAGTTAAAACAAGATTGTTGAAGGTGATATTAATGCTCCTGAAAGATACTTCTGTAGGAACCTTTGCAAGCCCTGTGCCGAACTGATCGAAAATTACCAAACCTGACTCATCCAGGGCATAGATCCTGTTATCCTGCGAAATTGCAAACTTCTGGGGATTACTAAGGGCGTATTCACCCGAGCGGTAATTCCCGAACTGAAGAGCGTACTCGCCTGAAATGTTGAACTTCAGTATCCTTTTATTTTCAGAATCAAGTATGTACATATCCCCCTGAGTTGAGACTGACGAGCAGGTGGGATATCCAAAGGTTATGTTGCCGTCTGAATCGGTGTTTGTATTATTTCTGTTCCGGCTCTCGTCACCGCGCGCCTGAACAGTGGCAGCAAAATTAAGATCCCTGTCAAAGACCTGCACCCTGTGGTTATTCCTGTCGGATACGTAGACGTTAAGCGTGGTGGAGAATACATCCACGGGATCATCAAAAGCCGATTCATCCCAGCCGTAGCCCCCAATAAATCTTACCTCGTTTCCCGTCAGGTCGAGCTTATGGATTTCATTTGTTGCGGCATCGGCTACATAAAGAAAGCCTATTGGGCTTACAGAAAATGACGAGGCTCCCTGGAAATGCCCCAGCTCACCTGCAAATTCATAAGTCTGGGAGTAAGCGGAAGTAAAAATAATTCCGCAAAGGAATAATGCTGTTAAAAAATTTCTCATCATGATCTGCAAAGTACAAAGTCCTTCTGAGAAAGGCAACGGATATAATCTTCCGGCACCGGGAGTGCAAGGATGAATAATTTGTTTATAGCCCTTTGAATTTTTGGGGAGATTCATTAACTTACCTCAGTGATAATAACAACTTATGGAGCCCTTATGCGTTGTTTTATTTCTTTCCTTTTATTCTCGCTTATTACACTTTTGTGTGGAACCTCTATTGCCCAGAACCAGGGGCACAATTACCGTGGAAACCTTGTCAAAATTGACATGACGGCTAAATCCGTTAATCTTTCCGATACGCTTGGAAACTGGTATGATACCTATACCCCTCTAAGCACAGGCCAGTACACAGAGGAAAATTCCTATTATTACGATCACCTTACGCTTAAAGGAAATTCTTACTTCCTCAAAGATACCCATGGCGGTTCGGGTCCTTACATCTCGATGTCCTGGGGACATAAAATTCTTGTAAATGAAAGCAAAAAAACTGAAAGAAGCTTTAGCAGCTCGGGTGACGTATGGTGCGGAATGGTGAATTATCTGATGACAAATACAGAAGTTACACCTGTATGCTCAGGCGCATGGCTCATAAATGGAGTAGATGGCAGCGCTTTTATAAATGATAATGACAGTTTAACGGTATTTTACAACCATAATGGCTATGATCAGGAAACCCAGGCACTGGAAGGAAACTTGGTGACCATTTTAGGAAAAGTGTCGGACCGCTACCTGGCAGTAATTGAGAATGGGTACGTCAGATACGAATGCCGTCTTGTCGATCTTTCGCACTCTCCTGATATTGCAGAAGGAAGCAGTACCCCTATTAAGTTTTACGGCGTTCCTGATGGAGGCAACCCGGATTGGGCCAGGGACCGTCAGCTTTTTAGAAGAGCAGCGAAGATCTGCAATAACCTCTATCTTTTCCAGAGCGAATATAATCCGCAGCTCCATTTCTTCAGGTTTGACGATACATGCTTTACTTATATAAAAACCCTTTCTGATAGTCCGGAACCCGTCAGTACTTCCCACAATGCCCATTGGATTTTTAAGAATAACAAACTTTATGTAGATGGCTTCCTGACATATGAATTTAATCCCTCAGACACAACTTTTATTAACAAAAGAGAACTGCCGGGATTCCTTAAGGCTTCGGGTGAAACCGCGGTTGACTGGAACTTTAATTATGCGGTTCAAATTGATGGCGACACACTCAGGATATATGACATAAACAAGGGATGCTATATAAACGCAATAAGCATTAAGGGCGTCAATAAACCGTTCAGGCCTGTAATAGATTATCCTTACGTTTATCTGCATCAGACTATAGTGGAAGAAAACAATTCAATCCTGGCTGTTGAAGAAAATAATTCAGCTGTTAGAACCTACTCGCTTTCGGCATACCCAAATCCGTTTAACCCTGTAACAACACTGGAATTTAATATACCTACAGCAGGGAAAGTGGAATTAAAGATTTATGACGCACTCGGAAAAGAAGTAACAACACTTGTGAGTGAAGAAAGGAAAGAGGGGAGCTATAAAGTTCAGTTCAACGCTTCATCGCTCCCAAGCGGAATATACTTATGCCGAATGAGCGCAGGAAGTTATTCTATTACAAAGAAGCTAGTATTATTAAAATAAAACTATCGATTAAGAATATTATCCTGTTTTAGCGGCAGCATATTCTGACGTACTTTAGTAAGAATTTGCTGCCGGTAACTAATTTAGTTCAGCTCAAATTACTCAAGTCTCCCAGGAGCAAACATGAAAAGGTATTTTTTGTTATTCATGCTCTTAATTTTCGCGCTGACTTATAGAACATCCCCTGCGCAGACCACCAGTTCTACCAGCTATTCCGGCAACCTCGTAAAAATTTCAATGCTCAGTAAGTCCGCATCGCTCTCAGATACCCTTGGCCGCTGGGTGGACTATAGCTATTATTCTCCTCAGGTCATTCATGTAAACCGTACATATTACAACACGCATGTAACTCTTCCTGAACGCAGCTATCTGATAAAGCAAAATATGGGCTACAGAGGCTACTTTATTGAGCAGTTCTGGGGACAGAATTACATTGAGACTGAAGGGCAGAATGTCTCAAGACCTTTCAGTATTACAGGAACAGGGTGGGACGTTATTCCTCCTTATTTTATTGAAACAACGGAAGTTACATCATTATCCTGCGGCAGCTGGCTTATTAATGGATCGCTAGGCAACGCTTTTATAGGCAATAATGACAGCCTCCATATTTTTAAGGGAATTGTCGGGCGGGAATACAGCCAGTCGATGGAGGAAAACCTGGTTTCCATTTTAGGACCAGTTGGCAGCCGCTACCTGGCAGCTTTTATGACAAACGAAAACAACTCATGGAAATATGAATACCGTCTGGTGGACCTCTCAAATTCACCTTACATCGGTGAATATAGCCGGCCTATTAACTTTGAAGGTGACCCTAACCTTTATAAAAGGGCAGTAATTTTTGAAAAATTAAGGAAAATACGCGATGATCTTTATATAGTTCAGAGCGAGGAAGATTGGGTGCGGTTTTACAAATTCGCCGATACAAGTTTTAATTTTATTAAGTTTCAGCCTGGTGGACCCGGCAATGAAATCTTCTCTGGGAAAAATGCGAAGTGGGATTTCAGGAATAACAGGTTGTACAAGTTTTCGGGCAGAGAGCTGACTTCTTATGATTTTAACCTTTCAGATACCACACTCATTAACAGGAGAGTACTCATTAGCTCAGACTCTTATGGGGACAGCATCGGAGTAGACAGGAATTTCAGGTACGCAGCACTGATAACCAGAGATTCACTGAAAATATATGACATTGACAAGGAGCGCTATATAAATTCAATATGTATTGCAGGTATCAACAGACCGGTCAGACCCGTAGTGGATTCACCTTATGTTTACCTGCATCAGACTACATTTGAAGAAAACAGCTCAATTCTTTCTGTTGAAGAAAATAGTTCAACTGTAAAAAGCTACTCGCTTTCAGCTTATCCCAACCCGTTTAACCCGGTGACAACGCTGGAATTTAATATACCTTCAGCAGGAAAAGTTGAACTTAAGATTTATGATGCTCTGGGTAAGGAAGTAACAACACTTGTGAGTGAAGAAAGGAAAGAGGGGAGCTATAAGGTACGGTTCAACGCATCCTCGCTTCCAAGCGGAATATACTTATGCCGAATGAGCGCAGGGAGTTATACTATAACAAAGAAAGTAGTTTTATTAAAATAAAAATTGAAGTATAAGTTTTTTAGAGGCTTTAAAATAAAATCTGGAGAAGCTTTTTTAAGGCTTCTCCAGCATAAATTATCTAATATTTGAATTACTTTTTCAACCGGCTTAGCCTTTGCTGACCGGTAAAAAACTAATCAATATGTTTTTCTGCCTTTTCTTCTACCATTCATTCCCTCCATACTAGTGAAAGAAAACTAATATTAAGGAATTAAATGTTGAAAGTGATATCAATTTCAACAGCAAGGCTCCGGATGCCTTACAACTATAAGATATGAAGTCTTTATAGAACTGTCAAGCACCAAATCAGTAAGAAAAGAAAAGGAAAACAAGCTGAAGCATTTTTTGAGAGAAGGATCACAAAAAAAATGCATAATTTTATCTTAAAAAATGAAAAAATCCCGCATAAAATTCTTTTGATTTACTAAGAACTTTTATTATATTTGTAGACACAATTGCCCTGTGGTGTAATTGGCAACACGTCTGACTCTGGATCAGAAAAGTCCAGGTTCGAGCCCTGGCGGGGCAGCAATCTTACAGCCGGTAACAAACATTACCGGCTGTTTTTATTTTAAAACGGTCAGCCGAAATAATAAAATTTTTATTTTGCTAAATCTTTTTGTCGTGAAATTTGGTGATTGGAATGCCATTCTAGATAAACCGGAGTATTAGGTTTCCGGTATTGCCGGCTTTACCATAAAGGAAATTCAAATTGCTTTGAAGAGATCTCTTTGAATAGATCTCTTTGAATAGATCTTGTGTCTGAATATTCTATATCGTCGGTTTCCTGAGCTCTGCCATCAGCTGTGTCCTGAAAATATCCATGTACGTCCTCAGGTACTCGTTCTCCTTCTGGAGCTCTTTTAACCTCTGTCTTAGTTCAGTGTCTGTAAGAGGCTTGCGCTTTCGTTTTTCTTTTGTCATCGCCGGTTTAATTCCCCCCGTAAAATTGTGAGCCTATACATATATATATGGTGACGGAAGCCGTTTTCGGAAAAATTTCTGAAAAAATTTAAAAATTTTTTTTTGAGTCCTGTCTTTAGCCCGCCTTCACTCAAAGTATTTTTCCCGGGGCTGTGCCCTCAGGCAAAGAAATAACCGAAAAACAGTTTGATTTTTCCTGTGGAAATTCCTAACGTTGAATATTGAGTTTTGCAGACCTGTCATTTTTGCCCTTTGGATTCGCTTTTATCGAACAATACGGGGTGCACACAATGAACCTTTTTAAAGCCTTTTCACTCTTGCTCATTTTATCTAACCTGGTCTTCGGCCAGACAAAACAGTTTTTTAATTATCTCAAACAGTCTGAAATAATGTCTCTGGCTTTTGAAGGACAGTACACATGGGTGGCTACAAGAAATTACCTGGCCAAAATCGACATGCATACAGGAGCAAAGGAATATTTCCTGGTTGGCCTGGATATTACTTCAGTTGCTGTAGATATTAATAACAACAAGTGGATCGGAACGGCTTCCCACGGCCTCATCAAATACGACGGGCAAAACTGGACGGAATATCATCCCTCCAACTCAGGCTTGCCTCAAAATGGTGCACAGACCATACTTACCGACAAAAAGGGAAATATTTGGATCCCTTCCTGGGGTACCGGCCTCATAAAGTTCGACGGCTCTAAATGGACGGTCTTTGATACCTCTAATTCCGGCATAATATCAAATAAATTTGAAGAAATTGAAATCGACCAGGAGGGAAATGTCTGGATAGGATGCTCCTATAAAGGACTCTCAAAATTTGACGGTGTGAGCTGGAAAAATTATGACCTCTCAAAGGCCGGAATCCCTAATAATTATATCAATTCTATGACTGTAGACCTGAAAGGAAACGTGTGGATCGGAAGTGTGAGCACACTCGTGAAATTTGACGGAAATACCTGGACAAAATATTTAGTCTCTAAGTTAGAACCTTTTAAGTCTGTTACATCAATAAGCGTCGATCAAAAGAATAATAAGTGGATAGGCACTAATTTCGGGCTCTTTAAGTTCAACGACTCCGCCTCATGTCAATGGGATAGCCTGAAAGTTAATAGCCCGATTGCTTTCGTTACCTCAACTTCCGCAGACCCGCAGGATAACTTATGGGTTGTGTTCTACGGGGGATTGTATAAATACGACGGAGAAAACTGGACTGCCTTTAATCCCTCTAACTCCGGGCTGCCTGAAAGCGAAATCCAGTCCATGGAGGCCGACCGGAAAGGCGACATATGGTTTGGGCTCGTGGACGGACCTTACAGCAACCTCGTTCAATTCGACGGCAAATGCTGGTATCCGCATAATGTTACAAGTAATTCTATTAACTCCATTGCCTCAGCGGATGATGGTAACTTGTGGATAGGTACAAACTATGGGCTTTTAAGATATGGAAATGGTACTAAAACATTACAATATCTTTTGAAGTATGGTATAAGCAGTAATAAGATAAACAGGCTCGTATTTGACAAAGAGCGCAATCTGTGGATAGGAACTCCTGAGGGGCTCTTAAAATTGGACGGGAACAACTTCACTGTTTTTAATACATCAAATTCCAGGCTGCCTGATAACAATATTACACTTATTAAACCCGATCCTAGTGGAAACCTTTGGGTGGGAACTCCAGGGGGAATTGCCGTAATAAACGGAGAGAACTTCAGGGTGATTGATACCAAAAATTCTGATATTCCGAGCGGCCAAATTTCCTCTGTTGCATTCGACAAATTTGGTGATACATGGGTCGGAATATGTAATACCGGTCTGGCAAAGTATGACGGTCAAAACTTCAGTCTCTTGAGCCGGGCCAATTCCGGCTTGCCAAGCGATCTGATCAACTCTGTTCAAACTGACGCAAAGGGAAATATCTGGATCGCCAGTGACGACGGGCTTATTAAGTTTGACGGAGTGAACTGGAAGGTTTATAATACCCGGAACTCCGGCATATTATCCGACAGGATTAGATGCATGGCAAAAGATTCAATGGACAATTGGTGGCTTGCCACCGATATCGGCGTCTCTGTTTTCAATGAAGAAGGCATTAGCTTATCTGAAGATGGTTCGATACTGGTGAATGTTAATAATAATATTCTTAATAACCCCGGGGCCTTCAGCTTAAGTCAGAATTATCCGAACCCGTTTAATCCTTCTACAGCTATCAGCTACAACCTGGCAGTACAATCTAAAGTTAATCTGAGAGTCTTTGACATGCTTGGGCGTGAAGTGGCAGCCCTGGTGGACAGGGAACAGGGTCCGGGCACTTACCATGTTCAGTTTAACGCCTCCGGTCTTCCAAGCGGAATGTACATATATACATTACAGGCAGGAAAGTTCAAAGATTCAAAGAAGCTGCTTCTTGTTAAGTAAATTTGTCAGGCAGGCTAAAGGTAATTCTTTAATAAATATTTTCCTGGAAAACCGCTGTGTTTCCTTGCTCTATTTGAATAATATTATTGGGGTAAATCGTGAAAATTCTAAAACTTCTTTCAGCTCTTGTTTTACTTTCTTCTCTTTTATTTGCACAAAATCCGGAATGGATGCACTTTTATTCCCGGGGCAGAGTGGAGGCTCAGGCTTTTGAAAATGAGTATCTCTGGATTGGAACGGCTAATATGTTAACAAAACTGAACAGATTTGACGGGCAAAAGGAGTATTTCCTCCCTGGCAAATGTATCACTTCAATTGCTGTCGATTCCCAGAAGGTCAAATGGATCGGAGTTTATAGTGAGGGCCTTATGAAATTTGACGGACAAACTTGGATGAAGTTTGATCACCTGAATTCCCCCTTGCCCGACAGCATGATTACATCTGTTGCGGTTGACCAAAAGGGGAATAAGTGGATTGGAATGAAAAGCTCCGGACTTGCAAAATTCGACGGCCAGAGCTGGACAATTTTTAACAAATCCAATTCTGGATTACCCGATAACTTTGTTACTAAGGTCCTGGTCGACCAGCAGGGGATTTTATGGATCGGAACGGCTTACGGAAAACTTGTAAAATTTGACGGGGAGAACTGGTCTTCTGACAGCATAGCTAACTCTATCAGCTCAATTGCTATAGATAAGAAAGGAGTTAAATGGGTCGGATCAAATGATGGGATTGTTAAAGTTGATGGTGGTATTAAAACTCTTTTTTCTTACCGCAATTCCGGCCTCCCGTTTGCAGACCACACCGAGTACCATATAGCTGTTGACCAAAGCTGGAATAAATGGATTGGAGTTCTGGGAGCCGGTCTTGTAAAGTTTAATGATACTACATGGACAGTTTTTAATGACTCTAATTCCGGCTTGCCGGATAATTATGTTACTGATATAGCCATAGACCCACAGGGCAACAAATGGATCGGAACTGATCTCGGATCACTGGTTAAATACGACGGACAAACCTGGTCCCCGTACATTACTACTAACTCCGCATTGCCCCATTCCTATATAAGAGCCATCTGTACAGATTCTATGGGAGTCAAATGGTTCTGTACTGATGCCATGGGAATTGTAAAATTCGACGGCAAGGAATGGATCCATTACCCCAAAAATTTAACTTCTATTTCTATGGCCGTGGACCAGGAAGGCAATAAATGGGTGGCTACTTTGGATGGAATTGCTAAATTCAATGACACCACATGGACATTTTATAACCCGTCTAATTCCGGCATGCCTGATTACTTAGTTATGTCGGTTGCAGTCGACAGGAAGGGGAATAAATGGATAGGAACTGATTTTAAGGGACTTGTAAAATATGACGGAAAGACATGGACTCAATATTATGAACGCAATTCTGCTTTTCCCAGGAGCAGGGTAAATATTATTGTTTTCGATAAATCAGACACTATCTGGATCGGTACTGATAACGCCGGACTTGTGAAATTCGACGGACAGACATTTACCTCGTATTTAATCCCGGGGGAGGAACCCTCTTTAAGAAGCATTCATGGTCTTGCTGTTGATGAACAGGGAAATAAATGGATCGGTACATCGGGAGGCGGACTAGTTAAATTTGACGGGAAGAACTGGACTATTTTCAATAAATCCAATTCAGCTATCCCTGATAACTTTATTACTTCAATTGCCATTGACAGCAAGGGAAATAAATGGATGATTGGGAATAATCGCGGCGTTATTAAGTTTGATGGAAATAATTATACAGTCTACTCCTCAGCAAATTCTGACATTAAGTTCGACGGCGTTACTGCACTGGAAGCAGATCCCCGGGGGAATTTATGGATTGCCGGATATGGAGGGCTTTCTGTTTTTAGGGAGGGAGGAGTCGTCCTTTCAGAGGTCAGTGGAATTGATATCAGACAGCCTGAAAACTATTCTCTTAAACAGAATTATCCGAACCCGTTTAACCCGACGACAACTATTTCTTACTCGATTCCAGAAAACAGCCTCGTAAAACTCATCGTTTTCGATCTGCTTGGAAGAGAAGTAACAACACTTGTAAATGATTTCTTGACTGCAGGAAGTCACACTCTAAAGTTTAACGCCTCCGGTCTTCCAAGCGGAATGTACATATATACATTACAGGCAGGAAAGTTCAGGGATTCAAAAAAGCTGATGCTTGTAAAGTGATCAGTGACCAAGAAAGTCAAAATTAAATTGCAGAAAGAGGAACATCGTGTTCAACCATGCACTGCCGGGAGGCCTGATCCCGGCAGCCGTGGACCTATTGCCTTTCCTAAAACCCTGTCCCAAAATCTTTCATGAAATGAACATTTGTACAGTCCTGTGTGTTTAGTGTATATTAAAAAGAACACTTATAATTGCCTGCCCTTTGAATATTAAAGGAAAATCGGCCTTTCTCTCTGGCATGAGCATTGCATATACATAGAAAAGGACACTCGGACAGGCTTAAAAAGAGGTTTAACATGAAAAAATTAATGATTTTTGCGGCTTTTATTCTGCTCCTGGCTTTTAACCCTTTGAAAGCTCAGGATGACGGATACCAGGATGACGGATCACGTAACTATGAATCCCAGAACTATCACGGCTATAGCCATGAAAGGGAAACATTTAACTACTTCTATAATTCCCTTAACTCCTATGGCGAGTGGATGCAGCTCGATAACGACGTCTACGCCTGGCATCCATATAATACGGGCAGAATGTGGCAGCCTTATACCGTAGGACGCTGGGTATGGACTTCGGACGGATGGTACTGGGACTCATATGAGCCTTTCGGCTGGGCTACTTACCACTACGGAAGATGGTACTACGACGACTATTACGGCTGGATCTGGATTCCCGACAGCCAGTGGGGTCCCGCCTGGGTCGAATGGCGCTACAGCGACGATTATATCGGCTGGGCTCCGCTTCCGCCTTATGCAATATTTGATATACATATAGGCATCCATTTTGATTACGACTGGCATTTCCCCTATAGCTGCTGGAACTATGTGCCTTACCGCTACTTCGACGGCTACGACGTCCACCGCTATTACGTGGCACCCAGGGAAAAATACAGGCTTTATTCAAATACCCGCTATAGAAACGATTACGCCTACAGGGACGGCCGCGTAATTAACAGGGGGGTCGACAGGCAGTTTGTTGAAAGACGTACCGGAAGAAATATTCAGCAGAGAGATATGGTCCAGTCCGGAAGCCGCGACCTGGGCAACAGGACAAGGGATAACAACAGGGTTGAAGTTTTCCGCCCAAGACAGCAGGACCTGGCTAAAACGAGAGACATAAAAACTAACGATATCAAAAGAACGGATAGAAGAACTACACTCGACGTCAATAGAATTGACCGCAGAATGGGCAGCAATATCAGTCGCGGCGATGTTAACCGTATCGGCAGAACCGACCAGACCCCGGTTGTAAGGGACAGGGGAAATCAGAATAATCCTGGACAAAACAGAACGCCTGAAGTAATCACCAGACCTGGAAATAACGGCAGCCGTAACCCGGGAAACCAGACTCCTACCGACAGGGGAAACAGGAACGGAAACGAAGAGCGCCAGAGGGACCGAGTCATTGAAAAACAGGGGAGTAACCAGAATGTAAATCCTCCTGTCAACAGAAATGAAAACTCTAATGGAAACAGGCCCCAGAATGGACAGGACAGGCGCCGCGAGACTACGAATAATCAGTCTCCGCAGGTAAGGGAAAACAGGCCTCCTGAAAGAAGAAATGAACCTCAGGTGAGGGAAAACCGCCAGAGGGACGACCGTCAGCAGGGCAATAATGACCGCTCAAACGGAAGAGAAAGAAGAAGATAATTTAACTACCCATCAATTGAAAACCCCGGATTTGTTTATATACAATTCCGGGGTTTTTCTTTTTTTATAATTCAGCATTAAGCATTATGAATTCTTGTTATTAAAAGGATCTTCCCTGTCTTTCATGAATTCCGGCCGGTAGTTTTCCTGGCTTTCCATCTCCTGAATCCAGCCGTTCTTAAGATGATACTCTTCCATCATGTCCAGCACTTTCTCGTATTCCGACACTCTTATCGTCCTGTTGATCAGTATGTCTTTTTCTGCCTTGTTCGTCGGGAAATACTGCGACATTAAAGACACGTGCACGTCAGGGCTAAGCTCGTTTGAAATAAACCTGAAGACTTCCTCCGACTCCGAAAGGCCGTTCGGAAGTACAAGGTGCCTTATTATTAGCCCCCTTACAACAACATCCCCGTCGTAAACAAGTTCGCTTCCAACCTGGCGGAACATTTCCTTTACGGCAAGCTTCGCCTTTTCAAAATACCTGTCAACTTTTGAATACTTCCGGGCATTTTCATCCGAACCGTATTTAATGTCAGGCAGGTAAATATCCGCAACACCATCATAGAGCTTCAGCATGTCAACCGAATCGTACCCGTTTGTATTATAGATAATGGGCAGCCTAAGGCCCATTTGGGCCGCAATGGAAATGGATTTTAATATCTGTGCCGAAAAGTGCGTGGGCGATACAAGCCCTATATTGTGGCACTTTTTTTCCTGAAGCTCTATCATAATGGAGGCCAGGCGCTCAAAGGATACCTCGTGCCTGCGTTCATTTTTCCAGTTCTGCGAGATCTCGTAGTTCTGGCAGAATACGCACCTTAAATTGCAGTTGCCGAAGAATATGTTCCCGGCCCCGCGGCTGCCTGAGAGCACGGGCTCCTCACCAAAGTGAGGCGTATAGGATGAAACAATCGGAAGGTAGCCGCTGAGGCACACTCCCAGCTCGTCATTTATCCTGTCGGAAAGACAGTTCCTGGGACAGCTAGTGCATGAGGACAGGGATCCTTCGGCCGACATGGCGCGCTTATTAAGCTCTCCCGATTCATGAAGTTTTATGTATGAAGGTGTAAAGTTCATTTAATGGCCGGTTCTTTCAAAAGTTTTAATATTCAGGCAGAAAAAATATCAATTAAAACCAAATAATGAAATGGAAAAAGCCCGCCTTAACTTAAATTCCGGGTATTTTTTGAATGCTTTGAAATATAGAGGAAACTTTCTATTTTATTTTAGCACCCCGCTTTTTCAGTTGATAATGTCTCCCTTAATGCTCTTATTTAACCGGTTTAACAATTGGTGGTGTTATGCATTACGGTCTAACAGCAGCCAATCCCTTATGCCCTTTGGGGAATAATCCTCCGGCATTTTATGCCCGTATTCTACTCGTGTTCATTTTTTCTTTTTTTCCTCATATCCACTTAGCACAATCAAACGACATTTACTTTGACCATATTTTCCGCGAGCAGGGGCTTTCTCAAAGTATCGTTAACTGCATTATGCAGGACAGCCGAGGCCTAATGTATTTCGGCACGGAAGACGGCCTTAATATTTATGACGGGTATAGATTTAACATCCTCCGCAATAACCCGAACGATACAAACAGCCTGTCATATAACGATATTACTGCGCTTTTTGAAGACAGGGACAAAATAATCTGGGTGGGCACATTCAACGCGGGGCTTAACAGGTATGATCCTTTCTCGGGCAGGATAACGAGGTTTCCTTTCAACCCCAAGAATTCAAACTCTCTAAGCAACAGTAATGTAAACGACATAACAGAGGACAATAAAGGCAACCTGTGGGTCGCTACTGATAACGGGCTTTGTATGCTTGAGAAAAACAAAACCTCTAAAACGCCTTACAGGTTTATCAGATATTATTTTAAGGAGCAGGAATCCCGCTCTATTAGCAGCAGCAGGGTCCTGTCTTTACTCAGGGACCATGCCGGCAATTTGTGGGCAGGCACGGAGGCGGGTGTTGATAAAATTACTTTTAATGGAATAAATCCTTCTTTTACACACGTTTATGCCGGCGATAAGTCCCCTTCAAGCGGACACATCAGGGCAATCTATGAGGATTCACGGGGGGATATTTGGTTCGGGTCCGAAAACGGGCTTGTACGCCTTAAAGCGTCAGAAATAAATTCCCAGGATCCGGGGCTTACTAAATACAGAAATAACCCTAAAGATAATTGCAGCCTCAGCAGCAATGACATTTTTGCGCTCAGTGAGGACCCGGACGGAATGCTGTGGATTGGAACAAACGGCGGGGGAGTAGACCTCCTGAATCCTCTGAACGGGAAGTTCAGCCACTTCAGGCACGACCGCTTTGACCCCGCCTCGCTCAGCTATGATGAAATAAGATCCATTTACAGAAACAGCTCAGGCATCATGTGGGTCGGTACCTATGGAAGCGGCATAAGCAAGGTCTCCCGTGCAGGAGGGCAGTTTTTGCACTACTTCTATAAACCCGGCGGCCAGATGAGCCTCAGCCACGCAATTGTCTGGTCGATCTATGAGGATAAAGACAGCATCCTCTGGATAGGTACACACGACGGGCTTGACCGCCTGGACCGCAGGAGTGGCAAATACAGGCATTTCAGAAATGATCCCGGTGACCCTCAAAGCCTCAGCAGAAACATCATAAGGGTGATCACGGATGCCGGCGACGGAAACCTCTGGATCGGCACACACGGAGGAGGCATTAACGTTCTAAATAAAATAACAGGCAGGTGCAGCGAGTTCAGACACGATCCCCAAAACCCCAATAGCCTCGCCTTTGATGAGATCAGATCCATTTTCAAAGACCGCTCAGGCACAATCTGGATCGGCACCTACGGCCATGGAATGGACATGTATGAGCCTTCCCGCCATGCATTCAGGCACTATAAAAATGAAACAGGCAACAGGGAAAGCTTAAGTAATGACTTTGTAAGGATAATCTTTGAGGACAAAAAAGGAAACCTCTGGATTGGAACCGAAGGTGGGGGCTTAAATAAATTCGACAGAAGAACCGGGAAGTTTAAGAGCTATATGAATAACCCCTCGGACATGAACTCCCTCAGCAGCAATCACATCTTTACAATTTACGAGGATAAGGAGGGCTTCCTGTGGCTTGGAACATGGGGCGGGGGATTAAATAAGTTTGACCCGGTAAAAGAGAAATTTCAGCGCTTTAATGAGGATAACGGGCTTCCCAGTAACTCCATTTACGGCATACTGGAAGATAATTTTGGCCATCTCTGGCTTAGCACCAATATGGGGCTTTCCAGGTTCGATCCCAAATCAGAAACCTTTACTAATTTTGATGTTAAGGACGGACTTCAGGATAATGAGTTTAACGGAGGATCTTACTTTAAGAGCCGGAGCGGAGAACTCTTCTTCGGCGGCATTAACGGCTTTAACTCCTTCAATCCCGAAAAAATCAAGAGCAATAGCAGCGTGCCTCCGGTAATTATAACCTCTTTCAGCAGGCTTAATAAGGTGGTGGACTTCGGGCGCCCGGCCTCTGAGGTTAAGGAAATTGAACTCTCTTACCAGGATTACGTGTTTTCTTTCGAATTTGCGGGACTTGACTATATGGCGCCTGAGAAAAATAAATACGCATATAAAATGGAAGGGTTCGATAAGGACTGGACTTTTGTGGATGCCTCAAAACGGTTTGCTTATTATACAAACCTTTCTCCCGGCAGGTATACATTCATGGTTACGGCTTCCAACAGCGACGGCATATGGAACGATACGGGTGCAATGGTAAGCATTGTAATTACTCCGCCTTTCTACAGAACGTGGTGGTTCATTGCTCTTATGTTCCTTCTGCTCTTCTTTCTGGCGTATTTCCTATACAGGTGGCGCCTTAAGAACCACGCCATGAAGACCGAACTCAAAGCCGCCCACGAAGCCCAGATGTCAATTATGCCTGACTCAGACCCAAAATTTAACGGACTTGATGTTTCCGGCATCTGCATTCCTGCAAGCGAAGTCGGAGGCGACTTCTTTGACTATTTCAGGCGCAATAATGATAAAAATATCCTGGGAGTCTTAATTGGTGACGTTTCAGGCAAGGCTATGAAAGCTGCAATGACGGCGGTCCTTGCAAGTGGAATGATGATGACCGACATTATTGCAGTAGAGGACGCTAAAACTATTTTCACCAGGGTTAACAAGGCTTTATACCTGAAAACCGACAAGCGTGTATTTGTTGCAGCCTGCATACTCCTCATTGACGTCAAGAATAACAGTATAACCTATATTAACGCCGGTAACGTAAATCCGGTAATAAAACAGAACCTCACGGTCTGCAGCCTGACCTCCAGCGAACCCAGATTCCCCCTGGGGCTTATCTGCGACGTTCAGTATGAGGAAAATATTGCCGACTTTAATAAGGGCGACGTACTTGTCCTAATGACAGACGGACTCGTAGAAGCACAGGCAAAGTCCAGAGAGCTCTACGGCATGGAAAGAGTAAAGACCATCCTTTCAATGCCTGACGTTTCTCTTCAGTCAGCATCCGAAATAAAAGACCGCATTATCTGGGATGTCAATAACTTCTGTACAGGCGGCAGCCCCCACGACGACATGACAGTCATTGTAATAAAACGTGTGTAGCACTAAGGGATAAGCCGTTCGAACCGGGGACATACAACAAACGATCCGGAACAGGCCTTCCACCTGAAAATTGAAATATATGGGGCTTTTATCACAAAATTAAATTATGACGGAAATTTTCTTCTATGCATTTGAATTTTGGGAAAATAGCCGCTAAATTATCATATTGTTTTATAAAAGTTTGTCATTAAAATTTAGGTAGTATTATGAAAATCTACTTTTTATTCAAATATATAGATGAAGAATATATCTGCAATAATATATATGCCGAAGAGGAAGGGAAAGTTATTAACTATTCAGTTGAAGAGGACTATATTGTAAAAACCGAGGACCCTGCAGTTAAAAGCCTCTCACAGCTGGAAGAAAATTATCAGGCTAAAGCAAAAGGGAAGAAGGGCACTAAAACTACAGCAAAACAGGAAAACCCTCCAAAACTGATAGTAAAAGAGTTTGACGACGTCAGGGAAGCTCTCTACTTCCTTGAAGATACACTTGAGGATTTTAATGAGGATATTCCTGCCAGAAGAAAACTCCTTCCCATTGTAAATCCTTATGACCTCGATTTCGAGGACGACAGCAGCGATTACTCCTCCTACGGAGAATCCGACGCCGACCTGGAAAAAGAGGGCTTCTTTGAGGATGATGACGCTATGGACGGATTTGGCCCCGACGAGGATGACGATGAGGATGGCTTCGGCCCGGATTACGACGACGACGACGAGGACGACAGATACGGTAAATACTGAATTATGTAAATTCTCAATTATGTAATTTCTTAAATTAATCGCGCTGAAAATCCTGCCCCTTTTGTCCTCTCAAGGCAGGATTACAGTTTTTTATGAACCATTATGAGCGGAATTCTGCTCATAGTCAATATCCATAACCCGGTCTTAAATGAAATCCAAATTCCTTAAAAAATATCCGATCCTTGACTACTTCTTCATTTTAATTGGTGCCTCTATTATGGCCATGGGCATAGGTGTCTTCCTTGTCGATGCTCAGGTCGTCCCCGGAGGCGTCAGCGGCCTTTCAATGGCTATACATTACCTTTCAAATGGCACAATACCTGTCGGCCTTATGATGTGGCTCCTTAATATGCCGCTTTATGCCTGGGGTCTTAAGGAACTGGGAAAGAGATTCGGCATAAGAACTTTCTACGGCTTTACACTGAACTCTTTCTTTATTGATTTTTTCCGCGGTGACGTGCCCGGCTTCAGATTTATCAGACTGCAGGATACACAAACCATACGCGACCTGATGCAGCACGACTTCCTCTTCCTCATACTTATCGGCGCGGTAATGCTAGGCATCGGACTCGGTATTATATTTAAGTTTAAGGGCACTACGGCCGGAAGCGATATCGTTGCTGCTATTATGCAGAAACGCTACGGCTGGAAACCGGGGCAGGCAATAATGTTTACTGATTTCTTCGTCATTGCTATTGCAGGCTTTATTATAGAAATGAAACACCTTTCACCCTTAAGACCGGCCATGTCACTTACACTTTATGCTTTCTTCCTGCTTTTCGTCTCAAGCAAGCTGGTGGATTTTATTGTGGACGGATTCGATTATGCCCGTATGGCCTATATTATTTCGGATAAATCTGATGAAATTGCAAAGATCATTATGAATGACTTCAGCCGCGGGGCAACGGGACTTAAGGCTCACGGGCTTTATAAAAATATTGACCGCGAGATCATTTTTACCGTGGTTACCTTTAAGGAAATTCCGGAGCTTACGGAGGCTATACATGAGGTGGATCCCGATGCCTTCATGATCATTGGCGACGTGCATGAGGTCCTGGGAGAAGGCTTCAGACGAAGGATTTAACCCCCCGGATATGGGGAGTTTTACACTGGTTTTATGCATGAATTCTTCAGGGGTAAGTGATTTTAGTCACTTGCCTTTCTCCTCTGAACTGTATACATTATACATGTGTTGATTTAAGGTTTTGATAAAAAATGAGTGTGAATTTTCTCTTAAAGGCTTGACATTATTTTTTAATCAATATATATTGCCGTCATGAAAATTAAAGCAACTATACTATCCGTCATTTTCGCAGCTTTTTGTGCAGGCACCTTAATTGCAGGGGCCTATATTTTTGAATTTTCTGTAAAAAATGAAGGAGAAAATATAAAAGTTGAATGGAAAACTACTTTAGAAAGCAATCTCCAGTATTTTGCAATCGAAAGAAAGGCCGGCAATAGCACAGATTTTCACGAGATAGCCAGAGTTTACCCCAAAGGCAGTAACTCTTATTATTCGTATACAGACCAGTCCGCATACAAACCAACTGACAGTTTTTATTCCTATCGGCTTGCAATTTATGAAAATGGTGGAACAGTTAATCATATCGACCCGCAGGGTATTTCGCATTCAGTCTCAGGCGTTAAACGTACCTGGGGCAGCATCAAAGCAATGTTCAGATGAAACGCATTCTCTGTACTATTCTTTCTTAGATCTGCAGCTTTTCAGATTCCTCAAAATGACCGGATTTCTTTCTTTTATTCTGTTTGCCCTGCTCTTTATACAGTGCTCCGCTCCCGCAAGATATAACAAAACCCGTTTTAGACCTAATAACGAATCCTCTTTAGTCCGTGTCCTTTTGGATGATGACATTCAGAAGAAAACCGTATCTTTTGATGTTCCCGTCGTCTTTAGAAGCGGGAATGATAAAGTGCTGGATATAGAGGCGGGTGAAAAGTTCTCTCTTTCGGCTGAGGAAGGTGGAATAGCTTTGAAACTGGGAAGGAAAAAATATTCCTTAAGCCTCTGCGGAATTCAGCCTAAGTCAGAGGCTGAGTACCTGACTTATAAAGGCAAATCCTATTTGGGGAGCTTCTCCGTGCTGAACTCTAAGGGGAAACTTCTCCTTGTAAATTCACTCGGTCTGGAAGACTACTTAAAAGGCGTCCTTTTCTCAGAGATGGGCGTGGCCTCTTCTAGGGAAGAGGACCTGGAAGCCCTGAAGGCATTTGCCGTCTGCGCCAGGAACTATACGGTAATGAAGCTTAAAGAGCCGGGACATGAGTTTGACCTTTATTCCGACATCCGCGACCAGGTCTACGGGGGCTATCATCCTTCAAAAACACTAATAGACCGCGCGGTTGATGAAACCCGGGGGCTCATTCTAAAGTATAACGGGGAGCCCGCAACTGTATTCTATTCTTCTTCATGCGGGGGAAGGACTGAAAATGCAGACTATGTATTCAGACAGAAGAATATCCCTTACCTTAGGGGAGTAGATGAAGGGGATGAGGATTTCTGCAGTATTGCTCCGGGATATGAATGGACTGAAAGCTATTCGCAGCAGGATATACTGAATTATCTTACGGGCGCGGGATATATAAAAAAAAGCGGCTATACCATAAATAATATTGAAATTAAAAGCAGGTTCGACTCGGGCCGCGTAAACGAACTCGCGATTTCTTTAGTGGACAGGCAGGGAGTGCCTCTGGAGGTTGTAATTGTAGGAAATAAAATCCGCTACGTCATTAGATCCAGGGCGTCTAAAAGCCTTCTTAGAAGTACAATGTTCGACATAACTCCCGTCTATGAAGACGGCAGCCTCCTGAAGGTTGCTTTTCAGGGGCGTGGTAACGGCCATGGCGTGGGCTTATGCCAGTGGGGCTCAATCGGGCAGTCGAGGAAGGGCCGGAAGTTTGAGGACATTCTTAGCTTTTATTTTCCAGGCACAGAATTAGGTGAAATAGAACAATGATAAAGACAAATATTCCTGTTTACCTCGCTTCAAAGTCCCCGAGAAGAAAGCATCTTCTGGAACTTTTGAACCTTAAGTTTGAAACTTTCAGCGTTGACTTAAATGAGGAGATACTGGACGGGGAACACCCGGTTAAGACCGTAAAAAGGCTTTCTGAACAGAAACTCATGGAAGCGCGTAAAAAAATCTCAAAGGGGATAATAATTACGGCCGACACAATTGTGGTACTTGAGGAACAGATCATTGGTAAACCAAAAGATGAAGCCGACGCCGAAAGAATCCTCAAATCCTTAAGCGGAAAGACACATGCTGTCTATACAGGCTTTGCCGTCTGCAACACTGAAAAAAATATTACACTCATTGAATACGAGAAAACACTCGTTACTTTCCGTCACCTGGAAAAAGAAGAGATAGTGGACTATATTAAGTCGGGAAGCCCGATGGATAAGGCCGGGGCATATGGAATACAGGACGACTTTGGCGCTGTCTTTGTGCGCCGCATTGACGGCTGCTACTATAACGTTGTAGGCCTGCCTTTGACACGCCTCTACGATACATTAAAAAGAGTTATTTAAGAGGACAAAGTGCTGGAAAAAGTCAAAAAGAACATATTCCGCTCCCTTGCCGTTGCAGCAATCCTTTACCTGGCATTTACCATATATGCAGATTACAGAAGCGTGATCTCGGCATTCGCAAGATTCAACTGGCTCCTTTTGCCCCTCCTGCTCCTGCTTACTTTTGTGAACTACTTAACAAGATTTTATAAGTGGGATTATTATCTTAAAGTGCTGAAGGTCAGGATCTCTAAGGTGGATTCCTTTGCAATATTTATGTCGGGACTCATAATGAGCGTTACTCCCGGAAAGATGGGGGAACTCTTAAAGTCCTACCTTGTCAAGCAGGTATCCAACGAGCCTATCAGCAAAACCGCGCCGATCGTAATGGTTGAAAGGATTACCGATTTTATTTCACTCGTTCTTTTGGCCCTCATAGGCGCCTATGTCTTTAATTACGGGCGCATAATTGTAATAGGCACAGGAATATTTTTCATACTGGTTACTCTTGTAATAAGCCATAAGAGGCTTTCTTTTTACCTGATTGACTTAATTGTAAGAGTCGGTGTTCTTAAAAAACACGGAGCCAGGATCCGTACGGCGTACGAAAGTGTTTACCTTCTGCTTCGCCCATGGCCATTGACTTATATGGTCGTTATCAGCTTTTTTTCCTGGTTCCTGGAGTGTTTGGGTTATTACATAATTCTTTTTAATTTTGGACTTCATTTTAACATCCTCTGGCCTACATTTGTTTATACATTCTCCACTATTGCCGGTGCCATAACGATGCTGCCAGGGGGTCTGGGTGTTACAGACGGCTCATTGACATTTTTATTGATAAGAAACAAAGTACCCAAAGACATTGCCGTATCTTCTACCTTTATCGTAAGGGCAGTTACGCTTTGGTTCGCAGTCTTAATTGGTGTCTTTAGTGTCTCATTTTATCAACATCGATATGGTAATATATCTGTTGAAACTTCAATAAATAACTCATAGGAGAATTCGCCATGGCAAAATTTAAGAATATCAGCATCCCCAGCGAAGGTGCTAAAATTACCATCCAGAACGACAAACTGGTCGTTCCCGATAACCCGGTCATCCCTTTTATCGAGGGCGACGGCACAGGTCCCGATATCTGGAAAGCTTCAAAGATAGTCTTCGACGCTGCAGTTGAAAAAGCGTATAAAGGTAAAAGAAAAATCTCGTGGATGGAAATCTATGCCGGCGAGAAAGCAACTAAAGTTTATGGGAAAAACCAGTGGCTCCCTAATGAAACAATTAAGGCAATCGGGGAATTTGTTGTTGCAATCAAAGGCCCCCTTACAACCCCGATCGGCGGCGGAATCAGAAGCCTGAACGTTACCTTAAGACAGAAACTCGACCTGTTTGCCTGCGTAAGGCCGGTTAAATACTATGCCGGAACCCCGAGCCCCATGAAACGCCCCCAGGACCTCAATATCGTACTCTTCAGGGAAAATACTGAAGACGTTTATGCCGGTATTGAATTCAAGGCAGGCTCTAAGGAAGCAAATAAGATAATTGAAATGCTCGAAAAGGACCTTAAGAAGGAAGTCCGCCCGGATTCAGGTATCGGCATAAAGCCTATGAGCGAATTCGGCTCAAAACGCCTCGTTAAAAAGGCAATCGACTACGCCCTGGCTAACGGTAGGAAAAGCGTTACCCTGGTCCATAAAGGCAACATAATGAAGTTTACAGAAGGCTCATTCAAGGAATGGGGCTATAAGGCTGCCAAAGAAGACTACGCAGACGTAATTGTAACTGAAGAAGAACTTTCTTCAAAATATAATGGCAAAATGCCCGAAGGCAAACTCCTTATTAAGGACAGAATTGCAGACAGCATGTTCCAGCAGCTCTTGTTAAGACCCAGTGAGTATGACGTCGTTGCAACACCTAATCTTAACGGCGATTACCTTTCAGACGCCGCAGCAGCACAGGTAGGCGGCCTTGGTATTGCTCCGGGCGCAAACATCAGCTACCACGTCGCTCTTTTTGAGGCGACCCACGGAACAGCTCCCAAATATGCCGGACTGGATAAGATCAATCCCGGTTCAGTCATTTTGTCGGGTGTAATGATGTTTGAATATATGGGGTGGAATGAGGCTGCAAAGCTGATTGAAAAGGCAATGACCAAAACCATTAAGTCAAAAGTTGTGACCTATGACTTCGCACGCCTTATGACGGGCGCAAAAGAGGTAAAATCTTCAGAATTTGCGCGTGCAATTGTAGATAATATGAAGTAAATTTGATATAATATAAAATAAATAAGTCCACTTTATCCATTATGTTGATTTTCAAAAGTGGACTTCTTATTTTAACAAAACTATTAAAATTGAGGAGGCACCATGTCCAGAGATAACGGTCTGGGAAAAGGATTATTAATAGGTTTAATAACCGGTTCAGTTGTAGGTTCAATCGTCGCTCTCCTGTACGCTCCTAAAAGCGGCAAGGAACTCAGACGCGACATTAAGGACAAAACTGACGAATTTATGGGGGAGGCTGAACAGTACCTTGCCGACGCTAAGGTTAAAGCCGTGGAACTTATCAACGATGGGAAAAAAAAATCTGAAAAGCTGATTTCTGACGCCAGAGTTAAAGTAGAGGGCTTGCTTCAGGATGCAGAGAAGGCTCTTGATAATGCAAAGAATTTGGCCGGCGACGAAGGCGACAAGCTCAAAAGCGCTTTCAAGGCGGGGCTTGATGCATACAGGAACGAACAGAATTCTTAAAATCCGAAAAGCAACTATTTTTTTCTGGCTGCGTTATTCTTAAGATGCAGATCTGTTTGATTTTAGAGGATGAGTCTAATTATTATCTAACTTAAAGCCTCGTCATTAAGGCAGGGAGATTGAACTATGGATACAGCGTTGAATATCTTTCTGATTATTTTGCTGATTGCGGCATCAATTCTGTGCATTTATCTTATAATTACCCTTAAACAGGTTACAAAGACAATTGCGGCCCTACAGAAGGATGTCGAACAGATAAAGGGAAATGTGGAACCTATTCTTGCCAACGTTAACATTATTACAGGCAAGGTGGCCCTTGTTACCGAAGAGGTTGAATCTGTTATTTCGGCAGTAAAAGTATTAATCGAAAACTTAAAGGATAAAGCTGAAGATCTTCTGGACAAAACTAAACGAATCAAAGCAAGTGTGGGAGATAGTCCGGGGGGAGATGTTTTCAGGAAAGTAGTTGGAATTTCCCGCGGAATATCTGCCTTTTGGGGTACTCTAAAAAATAAATAAATTAAGGGTAAATTTTAATTTAGTGGAGGTCTCACTTGAAAGAATACGGATCGGATTCTATCCGGAATATTGCGTTCATCGGTCATGGCGGAAGCGGTAAAACTTCTCTATCTGAATTGATTCTGTTCACTGGTGGTGAAATTAATCGTATTGGCAAAATTGAAGAAGGTAATACGACTTCGGATTATAATGCCAACGAAATCGAAAGACAAATCTCTATTTCTGCTACTCCTCTTCATATCGAATGGAATAATACAAAAATCAACATTTTAGATACACCCGGTTATTCAGACTTTATTGGGCAGGTTAAAAGCGCTCTTCATATAGCTGATACTGCTGTGGCTGTACTGAAATCTGCCGAAGGTGTTGAAGTCGGCTCAGAGGCTACATGGAACTTCGTAAAAGAATATAACCTGCCTGCTGCTGTTCTTATCAATAAAGTTGATAATGAACACTCCAAGTTCAGCCAGACAATTGAAATGGCAAAGGAAAGATTGTCGCCCGACGTTACTGCAGTTACAATACCTGCAAAAGAAGGTGTAAATTTTGATACTGTTATTGACCTTATCAGTATGAAAGCTTATACCTACGGACCTGCAGGAAGTAAAAAAGTAACTGAGTGCGATATTCCCGGCGATATTAAGCCTGAGGCTGAAGCAATGAGGGAAGCCCTTATTGAAAAAGTTGCTGAAAGCGATGAGGACCTGCTGAATAAGTTTTTTGAAAACGGCACTCTTACTGAAGACGAACTCCAGAAGGGGCTCAAAACCGCTGTCATGAAAAACGGCATCGTGCCCGCTTTTGCAGTCAGCGCCCTTAAGGGCGTGGGTCTGAATAACTTCCTCGACTTTGCAGCCAAATATTTCCCTTCACCGGCCGAAAGGGATAATGTTGAAGGCAAGTTTAAGGATAAGGAACAGAAGGTTAAGGTTCCTGTAGACGATAAGGCTGAACCTGTGCTTTTTGTATTTAAGACACTCTCTGAGTCACACGTGGGCGAACTTTCAGTTTTTAAGGTGTTCTCGGGCACAGTCCAGGCAGGCCTGGATCTTATGAACGAAAACAACGGCAAGACTGAAAGATTAAGCCAGCTTTTCTTCCTTAACGGAAAGAACAGAAAGGACGCTCAGAAAGTCCACGCCGGCGACATAGGTGCAGTAGTTAAACTGAAGGACACCCATACAAATAATACATTGTCCTCAAAGAATTTCCCGGTTATACTTACCCCGATCAAATTCCCGGATGCTATTATAAGCAGCGCAATTATACCCAAGGCCAAGGGCGATGAGGACAAGATCTCGGCCGGCCTGCATACGCTGCACGAGGAAGATCCTACATTCAGCGTAAAGTTTGATCCTGAACTGAGCCAGACTATAGTCTCAGGCCAGGGCGAACTTCAGCTTTCACTTGCCGTAAAACTCCTTAAGGACCGCTACGGCGTGGATGTGGATCTTGCCGAACCCAGGATCCCGTACCGCGAAACCATTAAGGGAATCTGCGAAAACGTTGAATATAAACACAAGAAACAATCAGGCGGACGCGGCCAGTACGGTCACGTTGTAATGAAGCTTGAACCCGTACCGAGAGGTACCGGCTTCGAATTCGTTAACGCCATCGTTGGCGGCGTTATTCCAGGAAGGTTTATCCCTGCAGTTGAAAAAGGTATAATTGAAACAATGCAGAAGGGTATTCTTACAGGCTCAAAGGTAATTGACATCAAGGCTACTTTGTTCTTCGGTTCATACCACGACGTGGATTCAGATGAAATGTCGTTTAAGATCGCTGCCTCCCAGGGCTTCAAGAAAGGCTTCATGGAAGCCAAACCTGTTCTCCTGGAACCGATCTACGAAGTTGAAGTAACCGTTCCAGAAGAGTTCATGGGCGACGTTATGGGCAACCTCTCCAGCCGCCGCGGCAAGATCCTCGGCATGGATTCAGAAGGCCCCTTCCAGATCATTAAGGCTAACGTTCCATTGTCTGAACTCTACAGGTACTCAACTCACTTAAGAAGCCTTACTTCAGGTCGCGGACTCTATAAGATGAAGTTCGCTTTCTATGAGGAAGTTCCCAAGGAAGTTGAAGCAAAGGTTATCGAAGAATACAAGAAATCAAGAGAAGAAGAGTAATATCTTTTGTCCCGGTTTTTCCAAAGGCGGAGGAAATTCTCTTCCGCCTTTTTTATTATAGAATCCCAATATTTTTGAACTTAAATTAAGAAGAAGTGCATTATGAGGTCTGAAATGGACAAGCTCTGGTCTCCCTGGAGATCACTCTATATAGATTCTTTTAAGGAAGAAAAAAAATCCCAGGGCTGCATCTTCTGCAGCCAGCAGGACGCCGACGTAAACGACATGAATAACCTTGTGGTCTATAAGGGGGAACTGACGTTTGTTGTCCTGAACCTTTACCCTTACAATAGCGGACACCTTATGGTTGTGCCCTACAGGCATACAAGCGACTTTAAGAGCTTTTCCAGGGAGGAAAATCTCGAGATTATGGAAAACCTCCAGCTCGCAAGCCGGGCGCTTGAAATTGCAATGAAACCCCACGGATTTAATATGGGGGCAAATATAGGCAAAGCCGCAGGAGCCGGAATTGACCAGCATATCCACTTCCACCTAGTCCCGAGATGGAACGGGGATATTAACTTTATGCCAGCAATTGGCGAAGTGAAGGTGATTTCACAGGACCTCCTGGAAACAAAGAAAAACCTCCTCAAAGCCTTTAATGAACTGAAAAATAAATAATGCCCGAAATCTTAATTGCTCCAAACAGCTTTAAGGAGTGCATGGATTCTGCAGGCCTTACGCACCTGTTCCATGAAGCGCTCCAGGATGAACTCCTGAACAGGTATAAAACCAAAGACTTCCGGTTCATAGATAAACCTGTCTCAGACGGAGGCGACGGGTTTCTCCAGGTATGCATCGAGAATTTCAACCTTAAGAAAGTGGAACTGAAAGTTAGTGCTCCTTTTCAGGATGATAGTATAAGTACCTGCTACGGATATTCCAGGGAAAATAAATCCGTTTACATTGAGTCAGCCGACGTGCTGGGGATGAAACTCATTCCTGAAGAAAAAAGACATCCTCTTAAGTTAAGTTCAAGGGGGCTTGGTGAAATGCTCCTGCACCTGAAAAATGAAAAAATTTCAGGTGAAATGGACATTGAAAGGGTGATTATCGGTATTGGCGGCACCGGAACAAGCGATTTTGGCATCGGTATGTGTTCTGCCTTAGGCTTAAAACTCCTGGACGGTTCAGGAAAAGAACTTAATGCAGTCCCTGAAAATTTCCTGCTTACAGAAGAAATTATTTGGGTAAACCCCGGCCTTAATTTTAACATTGAGATAGTTCTTGACGTCGATGCGCCTCTGCTGGGAGAAAAGGGAGCTGCACGCATTTTTGCTCCGCAGAAGGGGGCAACCCCTCATGAAGTGGAAAGGCTTGAAAAGGGTCTGGAAAACATTGTACGAATACTTGGTAAAAAGAAAAATACAGGGGACCTTTTGGGTGCCGGAGGCGGCCTGGCAGGCGGTCTGCACTTTTTCCTGGACGGTAAGTACAAGTTCGCCCGCGACTTCCTAAAAGAAGACCTGGGCCTGAATAAAAATAAATTGAATCCCGACCTTATCATTACCGGCGAAGGATCATTCGACTCTCAATCCATGATGCAGAAGGGGGCTTTCCTGGTAATTGATGAGTTTATGCCATCAGGAGCCCTTCAGTTTATCTGTGCCGGCATAATTAAACAGATACCGCAGGAACTGAAGAAAGAAAACATTAAATTTATTGAAATTTCGAAGTTTTTTCATACGCCGGAAGAATCCATGAGAAATATTGAAAAGGGGGTGCGCCTGGCCTCTGAAGAAATTTTGAAATTTTATTTTAGAAACAAAACATAGATTAGAAATAGGCTACAGAATTTTTTATATTCAGGTACCTAAACTATTCTTGTTTGGAGTTAATTTAGAACTAAGTTTTTGGATGAGAAATAATAAATGAAAGAATATCTTGACCTGGTTAAACTTGTGATGGATGAGGGCACGCGCAAGCCTTCGCGCACAGGTGTAGATACAATATCTTATTTTGGAGCTTTTTACCGCGTGGACCTCTCGAAGGGTTTTCCGCTTCTTACAACAAAGAAAATGATGTGGAGCTCGCTTCTTTATGAAGTCCTCTGGTATTTGTCCGGAGATAACCACATCAGGAACCTGAGGAAACATACAAAGATATGGGACGCCTGGGCTGACGAGGATGGAAACCTTGAAACGGCCTACGGCTACTACTGGAGGCATTTTCCGAGTGCCGAGAAAGACAAAGAGGGTAACTGGAAGGTTACCGAGATCGACCAGATTAAGTACGTTATTGATACACTCAAAAAGGACCCTTACAGCAGAAGGCTCATTGTAACTGCCTGGGAACCGGGCAACGCAACAAAAAGCAAGCTTCCCCCGTGCCATTACACTTATGCTTTTAACGTAAACGACGGAAAGCTCAACTGCCACCTTACGCAGCGCTCGGGCGATATTGCCCTCGGCATTCCGTTTAACCTTGCCGCCTACTCGCTTTTAACGCAGATAATTGCGCAGGAAGTGGGGCTTGAGCTCGGATACTTTGCCCATACGATCGTTGACGCACATATATATGTAGCCGACAAGGGCAGCGAGATGGAAAAGTACGACCACCTGGAAGGCTTGAAAGAACAGCTGAAAAGAAAGCCTTTACCCCTGCCTCAGCTCATAATTGCAAAAAAGCCGATTGATGAACTGACATTTGACGACTTTGAGCTCAGGAACTATCAGCACCTGGATAGAATCAAATTTGAAGTGGCTGTTTAACAGGAGAAAATTATTTGCAAAAAATAATTGTGGCGGCTGTAGCCCAAAATGGCGTTATTGGAAATAAGGGCGTAATGCCCTGGCATTCCAGTGAGGACTTTAAGTACTTTAAGTCACTTACACTGGGCAATCCCGTAATTATGGGAAGAAAGACACTCGAGTCTCTGGGCAGGCCCTTAAAGGGAAGGCTGAACGTTGTAATTTCACGCCATATGAAAAGTGAAAGCCCTGAAGTTAAGGTTTTTAGTTCGCTTCCGGAGGCTTATGATTATTGTGAAAATGAAGCAAAGGCTGAAAAGGTTTTTGTAATTGGCGGCGGGCAGCTCTATAATGAGGCCATTGAAACTGCAGATGAGATGAGCATTTCCAGGATGAAGTTTATAGCCGAAGGGGACGTGTTTTTCCCTCCGTTCGACCCTTCAGAATGGGAAAGTGAAGTCAAAGCTGAATATGATGATTTTCAGGTCATCTGGTACAAGAGAAAATAATTTGAAAGAAATACGGAAAAAATGAAAAATAAAATACAAATACTCCCGGAGAATATTGCCAACAAGATCGCAGCCGGCGAGGTGGTGCAGCGCCCTGAATCTGTCATAAAAGAGCTCCTGGAGAATTCCATAGATGCCAATGCAAAGAGTATAGACGTTGTAATAAAAAGGGCCGGTAAGGCCCTCATTCAGGTGGTCGACGACGGTGACGGCATGACTGAAGAAGATGCCGTCTTAAGCATACAGCGCCACGCTACGAGCAAGATACACGTCTATGAGGACCTTGAGGCCATTAAGACCCTCGGCTTCCGTGGAGAGGCTCTCAGCTCAATTGCAGCCGTAAGCCAGCTTGAAATAAAAACTGAGATGATGGAAGACGAGGTGGGTATCTGCCTTAAGGTGGAAGACGGGGCCAGCGTTACAATTGAAAAGGGTTCATTCTCCAAAGGCACTTCAATTTCAGTTAAAAACCTTTTCTTCAATACGCCGGCCCGGCGCAGCTTCATGAAAAGCGATGCTACGGAATTAAAGCATATAATTGAAACTTTCAAGAAAATTGCCTTGAGCCGCCCCGATATCGCCTTCCGCTTCTTTAACGACGACGAGGTGATATTTGACTTCCCCTCGGGAACAAGAGACGAAAGAATACAGGCCATTTTTGCGGATAATATGCTGGATGCCCTGGTGGAGGTTAAGGAACTCACCAACTTCCTGAGCGTTTCGGGCTACATTGCAAAACCTGCCTATTTAAGGAAAAGCAAAGGGGAGCAGTACCTTTTTATCAATAACCGCTTTGTAGTAAGCAAGCAGGTTAACCACGCTGTTTTTCATGCTTATGAGAATATACTGGATAAGGGGGATTATCCCTTCTTTATTCTTTTTATGGAACTTGATCCCAGGGGGATCGATATAAATGTTCATCCCTCAAAGCTCGAAGTAAAGTTTGAGGATGAAAAAGACGTCTACGCCTTCATGCATGCTGTCATCAAAAAAGCCCTTGGAAGCTACGACCTGGTGCCTTCGATGACTTTCGGCACCGAGCCCGGAAAAGAAAAGCTGCACTTTGATGACTTCCGCAGGACAGAAAAAAACGATTTTGAGGACCGCCCGAACTTCCAGAACACTTCGCACAGGGAGGAGGCAATGCCAAATGCTCCCCAGGCTATGCGCGGCAGCCGCGGAAGCGACTTTTCAGACCGCGACATAGACATGCTGTTTAACTCGCTTAATACAGAGATCAGGAAAACCGCCCCCGGGGAGGCTGTAGAACATCCCTTTAGCCAGACCGAGAACAGGGAAGTCTATCATAGTGTTTCACCGGGCAGGCCTGAAGATGAAGCGCAGGACCTGAAGGTATTTTCATCCTTTATAATTCAGCTTCACAATAAGTATATTCTCTCGCAGATAAAAAGCGGACTTATGATTATTGATCAGCACGTGGCGCACGAGAGGATACTCTATGAAAAAGCACTCAAATCCTTTAATGCCGACCTGCCGTTTTCGCAGCAGCTTTTGTTCTCGCAGTCGATTACCGTTGACGCGGGAGACTACGCGCTCTTAAAAGAGCTGAGGCCTTATCTTACAAAGCTGGGCTTTGAAATTAAATTTTTCAGCAAAAATACCGTTGTTATTGACGGCGTTCCGCAGGACGTAAAGCTCGGAACAGAGGAGAAGATACTCCTTGAAATTGTGGACGAGTACAAGCGTAACCAGAGGGAAAAGCACCTTGAAGAAAGGGATAACCTCGCAAAATCGTTTTCATGCAAGACTGCAATCAAGGCAGGCGACAGGCTCTCGGAAAAAGAGATGAGGCTCCTTGTGGACCAGCTTTTTGCAACCTCCATGCCCTACGTCTGCCCGCACGGCCGCCCGATAATAATTAAAATTCCCCTGGAGGAATTCGACAAGCGCTTCGGCCGCACATAAAATTAAATCCCCGGTATGACTTGCCCTGACCTTCAGGTCGGGGTGGGAAATGAATTCAAAGACATTTGGGCTTTAGCCCCCGATCCTCCGTCTGGGAATCTGGGGCTGAAGCCCAAAGGGGAGAGGGGGAATATCCGGTACCCCGAGCTAAAGCTCAGGGCTAGTCATAGATTGATTCACTCTAATATCCCACGCCGGCTCTATAATCCCACATCTTCTCCTTTTTCAACTTTTATATATTCACGACATTATGTATTTTTAATAATACAAGAAATTCAGAGGGTAATAATGAACCAAGACTTTAAAAAAGCGATGGAACAGTACCTGGAAAAGGCCCAAAAGGCTAAAAATACAGGTATGAAATACACATCAGTAAGCGGTGAACCCGTTAACGTTCTCTATACACCAAAAGACCTTGAAGGCCAGGACTATATGCGCGACCTGGGCTTCCCGGGCGAGTATCCTTACACAAGAGGAATCCATGCCAACGGCTACAGGGGAAAGATCTGGACAATGAGACAGTTCGCAGGCTTCGGAACTCCGGAGGATACAAACGAAAGATTCCACTATCTCTTAAGTCACGGACAGACGGGGCTTTCCGTAGCTTTTGACCTTCCTACACTCATGGGCTGGGATTCGGATGCCCCCTTAAGCCAGGGCGAAGTAGGCATCTGCGGCGTCGCAGTCTCTTCGCTTGAAGATATGGAAACCCTTTTTAAGAATATCCCGCTTAATAAGGTTTCAACATCAATGACCATAAATTCACCTGCGGCTATGATATTTGCCTTCTACCTGGCTGTAGCCAAAAAGCAGGGGATCGATTTTAAGGAGCTTCGCGGCACACTGCAGAACGATATTCTGAAAGAGTACATAGCCCAGAAGGAGTTTATTTATCCTCCCAAACCCTCAATGAGAATTATTACGGATATGATTGAATACTGCACCAATGAAGTCCCGCAGTGGAACCCTGTTTCCGTCAGCGGCTACCATATAAGAGAGGCCGGTTCAACAGCCGTGCAGGAGCTGGCTTTTACTCTGGCCGACGGCTTTGCCTACATTGAAGCCTGCATCGAAAGGGGAATGGACGTTGATGAATTTGCCCCCAGAATTTCTTTCTTCTTTAACTCACACCTCGACTTTTTTGAAGAGATTGCAAAGTACCGCGCGGCGCGCAGGATATATGCAAAAAGAATGAAGGAGAAGTACGGAGCAAAAAATCCCAGAAGCTGGTGGCTCCGCTTCCATACACAAACCGCAGGTGTAACACTTACGGCACAGCAGCCTGAAAACAATATTGTAAGAACAGCCTTCCAGGCTTTAGCAGGCGTGCTTGGCGGAACACAGTCGCTCCACACGAACTCAATGGATGAGACACTGGCCCTCCCAAGCGAAAAAGCCGTTAAAATTGCCCTCAGGACTCAGCAGCTAATTGCCTATGAAACGGGCGTTATTAATACCGTGGATCCCCTTGGCGGAAGCTACTACGTTGAAGCCCTTACGGACAAGATGGAAAAGAAGGCAAATGAGATCTTTGAACGCATCGATGCCTTCGGCGGCGTCATAGGCGCAATTGAGGCTGGTTATTTCCAGAAGGAGATTGCCGACAGTGCCTACCGCTACCAGCTTGAGCTGGAAAGGAAGGAAAAGTTTATTGTAGGTGTAAATGAATTTGTTGAGGAAGAGGCGAAAATAGATATCCCGATCCTTACAATTTCACCTGAAGTTGAGAAAAAACAGATCCGGAGGCTCTCGGAACTCAGGCAGTCCAGAAACCAGGAGAAAGTGGATGAATCCCTTAAAGAGATAGCACAGGCTGCCATTGACGGCCGTAACCTTATGCCCGTTTTCATTAAAGCCTCAGAAAACTACGTCACACTTGGCGAGATGGTCCATGTGCTTAAAAAAAACTTCGGCATATACGAAGAAGTTGCGGTATTCTGATTACTTTTATTACGGCTCTGCCTAAAGCGGCAGAGCCGTACCATGTATTTCAATGATTTGTGCCCCGCCCGTTTTGCGAAAAGCTTATAAAAACCATATATTTTATCTGTAAATAAAGGAAATAATTAAAACTCGGGCAAAAATGGGGCAATCTGCAGATATTGTTTATTCTAATACTCTATGGACACAGGTGGCTAACTACCTGAGACTTTTGCGTGTTACACAGTGGATTAAAAACCTCTTCGTTTTTGTCCCGCTCCTGTTCTCCAAGAACCTTTTCCACGAGAACTACTTCCTCCTTGTGCTTCTTGGATTCCTGGCTTTCTGCCTTACCTCTAGCGCCGTATACGTAATGAATGACCTTTTTGACGTTGAAAGCGACAGGCTGCACCCGCAGAAAAAATCCCGGCCTATTGCAAGCGGCCAGATCTCGGAAAGAAGTGCCTTTGTAACAATTTTGCTGCTTGCCATCGGCATTTTTACGCTTTCCTATAGGCTTGACTTTACTTTTATTCTTGCCCTCATAGGCTATATTGCTCTTAATGTTTTATATTCCGTCATATTAAAGCACCTCGTTATAATCGATATTATGAGCATTGCTGCGGGATTTATGCTGAGAGTGCTGGCAGGAGCATATGTGATATCAGTCTATGTTTCAAGCTGGCTTATACTAACGACACTTTTTATATCACTCTTCCTTGCAATTATGAAACGCCGCTCCGAGCTCGGATTGAACCCGTTGGAAGGGGGAAGTACAAGGAAAGTCTTGTCTGAATACTCTATCAGCTTTACAGAACAGATGGCAACAATTTCTGCTGCCGGAGTCATAATCTGCTACGCCCTTTATTCTGTATCTGAAAGAACTATAAGCTACCTTCACAGCGAGAACCTCGTCTATACGACGATTTTTGTTGTTTTCGGGATCTTCAGATTTATGTATCTTGTTTATAAGAAAAGCAAGGGGGAAAACGCAACAGAAGTAATGATGACCGACATCCCTATGATTGTAAACATAATCCTTTACGTCTTAACGGCAATTTATATAGTTTATTTTTAATAAGAGGAAAACGTTAAATTTTATATGATCTGGCAGCTTACAGTACTTATATTGCTAATTGTTTTAAGCGCATTTTTCTCATCGGCGGAATTTGCTTTTGTTGTTGCAAACAAAATAAAGTTTGAAATAAAAGCCAGGAAAAATAACCTCGCGGGCAAAACGGCCTTGTATTTTTTCAACTCTTCGCAGATGTTCTTCTCTACGATCTTAATCGGCAACAACATTGTAAACATAACTTTTGCCTCCGTAATAACGCTTTTCCTGGGGTATTATTTCCACCTGTCCGACCTGGGCATTCTTTTCATATCCACCTCGGTCCTGCTCTTTTTTGGTGAACTCCTCCCCAAGTACCTGGCCAGGGAAATGGCAGACCGCGTTCTTATGGTTACAATTGTTCCGGTAAGAGCCGTTTCTTTTATTTTGTACCCGGTTGTAAGATTGACTTCTCTTGTTTCAAAATTCTTCTCCCGCGGCGAGAACCTCCGCGAGGAAAGCATTAATATGCTCTTTAGCCGCGAGGAAATTCAGATGCTCGTTAAGGAAAGCCAGGAGGCGGGACTGGTTAATGAAAGTGAAACGGACATACTGACAAGAATAATTGAACTTGGCGACCAAAGGGTCTATGAGGTTATGAGACCCCGTACGGACATAGTAGGCGTGGAGATCTCAAGCACGCTGGACGAAGTCCTGCAGGTCTTTATTGAATCAGGTTACTCTAAGATTCCCGTTTACGAAGAGAACCTGGATAACATAAAAGGTGTCGTCCTGGCTTACGACCTGTTCAAGAATCCACAAAACCTTGCGGCCGTAATGCGCCCTGTCATATTCGTGCCCGATACAAAGAAGAGTACTGAAATGCTGAGGGAGTTCTCCACAAAACGGGTATCCTTTGCCGTTGCCGTGGATGAATTTGGCGGAACAGCAGGCATACTTACGATGGAAGACATAATTGAAGAACTCCTGGGCGAGATCAGGGATGAATACGATACCGATGACGAGATATGCCGCAATGTGGGGGAGAATACTTACCTGATCGGCGGGAAGGTGGAAATTGACTATATTAACGACCAGCTTAACCTGAATATACCCGAAGGCAGCTACGCCACAATTGGCGGCTATATTACTTCACACATAGGAAGAATACCCCAGCAGGGTGAGAACCTCACAATTGAGAGGTATAAAATCCTCATCATCAGATCCACAAACAAGAGGATTGAGCTCGTAAGGGTAACGGTAATTACTGAAGAAGAATAAAATAAAAAGTACTATTGCCTGAGAATAATTTGTAAAGACCGCTAGTAAACGCCGAACTCCCTGGCTGCCTCAAGCAGCGCAATGTAGTTATCATAGTTAACATATTCCGGTATGCTGTTTCCGCTTCCGATGCAGTAGCCTCCATTATAGGCCGCATTCTCAACGTTTTCCTTTACCTTCTGCCTTATCTCTTCCTTTGTGCCGCGGCAGATAAGGTCCACGTCAACGTGCCCGATTAAGCAGAGTTTCTCACCGTACTTTTTCTTTACGTCCTTTATGTCCATAGCCTTTGGCTCAATGGGGTGCAGGGCGTTTACGCCGCAGTCAACTATCCTGTCGAACACATCCCACAGTATTCCGTCTGTGTGATACATAAGAGGCTTATTGTATTTTTTTGCCAGGTCGCCTATTTTCTTAAGCCATGGGAAAAAATACCTGTCCAGCACTTCAGGCCCCATTAAAAGGCCGTTCGTGTATGCAATGTCGTCCGTGTACCAGATTACATCCACGGCGTCGCTCTGGGCAAAATACTCGAACATGCTGAGCACCAGGCTTCCCAGCCTGTTGTTAAGGGCGTCAATGAGTTCCGGGTTCTCAAATAAGGCCATTGAAAAGCCTTCAAAACCCATCATTTCCCACGTCATTGTAAAAATGTCGCCGTACTGCCCGATTACACCCATCCCTTCGGGCAGGAGTTTACGCACTCTTTCAAACTTTGAATAGTCAAAATCCTCCTTTTCCGGAAACTTGTACTGTTCAAATGTCTCCCAGCCTGAGATAACGCCTTCAGATTCAGAGGCCCATTTAATTCTCATGGTGCCGTCTTCGTTGAAAGTCAGGTTATTGCTGGCCCCGATCTTCATCGGGTTAAAATCGGCTGTCGGCTGGATTTTTACGTAATCATATCCTGCCTTGCGCCAGAATTCAATGTCATCCTCAAGCGTTAAGACGTCGCGACCTATAAACCTCTTTTTTACTATAGGATGCACTCCCAGTTCACAGACAGGGACGTGGGTTCCTTTTCCGCCGCGCAGCGTTTTTATAAAATTATCAATATCAGGTTTCATTTATAGCTTCCGGTTGAGTTATGCGTTTAAGAGTAAGTCCAGGTGCTTTGCAAGGCCGTGTGGATCCTTGAAATATCCGTCGGCTCCGATTTTATCATTGTAGTCCTTTGAAAGCGGGGCTCCTCCGACAAAGACCTTCACGTCACTGAACCTCTTCTTAATTTCTTCAGTGATCTTTCCCATGTTCAGCATCGTTGTAGTAAGTAAAGCGCTCAGGCCTGCCATTTTGGCCTCATTTTTTTCAATTGCTTCCAGGAACTTGTCTATGGAGGTGTTGGTCCCAAGGTCAACAACGTTCCATCCGCCTCCCTGAAGCACCATCTTTACAATGTTTTTTCCTATGTCGTGCATATCGCCCTGTACTGTACCAATAACAAATGTTCCTTTATATTGTGCGTCTCCACGTTCGAAATAGGGGACAAGGTGTTCCATTGCAGCCTTCATTGCTTTAGCCGAAATAAGCAGGTTGGGAATGTAAACCTTGCCCGAGGCGAACTTTTCGCCTATTCTGTTCATACCTGTAATAAGTCCGTCTGAAAGGATCTCTCCTGGTGTAAGGCCCATCTCAAGGGCTTCGCGGGTCAGTTCAGAGGCCCCTTTCTGTCCAATAAGCGCGGGCAGAAAAGAGGTCTTTTCATCGGCTTTTCCTATTTCAACACATTCGGCAAGTTTTTCCAAAACTTCCATTTTTACCTCAAAATAACTTTAGGGGAATTCAACTTCTTTTCAGTTGAAAAAGATGGGAATAAAATTAATAAAAATCGCACAAAATATCTTATGATTATCTGAAAAATCGTTAAAAAATGAGCCTGAAAGATGTGTTTTATGGAAAAGAAGGGCATCCTGAGGGATGCCCTGATATGGGTCATTAAATCATTTCTGTCTGAGGTGTCTGAGAACGGGCAAATTCAACTGCTTTGTCAATTTCCTGCTTGAACTCTTCAAACGGCATCTGCAGTCCGTTCAGGTATGCGCTCCAGCCGGCTGAAGACTTTGCATAGTGTACCGCAAACTGGATCTCTTCATCTGTGGCGCCGAAGAGTTTTGCTGCTGCCGTGTGATAATATGCGCAGTAGCGGCATTTTGTCACGGCTGCAATCCCTAAACCTATAAGCTCCCTGTATTTCTGGGGAATAGGGCCGTCATCTATCTGAAGTTTCTTAAACAGATCCCATTCGCTGCCTATTGTCTGGTCCGGCAGAGTTTTAATAAAAGACGGAACTGCTCCGAAAATTTCCTCTACTTCTTTATATACTTGCTTACGCTCCATATTGTACTCACTTTCTTTTGCCGGAGGTTTTAGGCCTGCGGCGTTCTAACTGTGTGAAAATATATGTTATTACATTGCGGGCAATCGCAAACGCTGCCCTTGAAATGAGAAAATAGGAGTACTGAAAGGCCCCGGCTTCATTTTTCAGTACCATTACAGTGCTGGTTTAAGAAGATATGATGGTTTTTAATTTACTCATTTTTCCTATAGTAGCAAGAGTTTTTGTTAGTCAAAAAGTGAGTACCGTGCGGAAAATAAAAAAGGCGGGAAAAGATCTCCTTTTTCCCGCCCTTAAACTAAAAGCCTTAAAAAGGCAACTACTTGTTTTCTATCTTTGCCCAAGAGTCCTTAAGCGCAACGGTGCGGTTAAAGACAAGCTTTTCAACCGTTGAGTCAGGATCCACGCAGAAATAACCCTGGCGCTCAAACTGATACTTTGAGCCTCTGGGTGCATTCTTAAGGCTCGGCTCAACAAGAGCTGAAGTCAATACCTGAAGCGAATCGGGATTCAGATTGCTCTTCCAGTCGGAGCCTTCCTTTTCAACCGATGGGTCTTCAACCTTAAAGAGGCGGTCGTAAAGCCTTACTTCGGCCTTAAGTGCGTGTAAAGCCGATACCCAGTGTATCGTGCCTTTAACTTTCTTTCCGCTCTGGTCGCTTCCGCTCCTGGTTTCAGGATAATAAATTGCGTGCACTTCCTTAACCTCACCCGTCGCCTCGTCCTTTACCACGTCTGTGCATTTTATGATGTATGCATATCTGAGGCGTACCTCGTTACCCGGGAAAAGCCTGTGGAATTTCTTCGGAGGCTCCTCGCGGAAATCGTCCTGCTCAATGAATAATTCCTTCGAGAAGGGGATATTCCTCGTTCCCATTGAAGCATCCTCGGGGTTATTAATGGCTTCAAGCTCTTCGGTCTGTCCTTCGGGATAATTGTCAATTATAAGCTTCAGAGGATTTAAGACCGCCATAACTCTCTGCGCTCTTTTATTCAGGTCCTCGCGGATGCTGTGTTCCAACAGGGCTACGTTAATCGTGTTCTCCCTTTTTGCCACGCCTACTTTCTCGCTGAAACTGCGTATGGATTCAGGCGTGTAACCGCGCCTCCTTAGGCCCGAGATGGTCGGCATTCTGGGGTCATCCCAGCCCGAGACGAACCCTTCCTGTACGAGCTGCAGAAGCTTGCGCTTGCTCATAACTGTGTAGTTCAGGTTCAGCCTTGCAAACTCAACCTGCTGAGGGTGATAAACCTCAAGCTCATCTAAGAACCAGTCGTACAAGGGACGGTGGGCCTCAAATTCAAGCGTGCAGATTGAATGCGTAATCCCTTCCACAGAGTCGGAAAGCCCGTGTGCAAAGTCGTACATCGGGTAAATGCACCACTTGTCTCCTGTGCGGTGATGCGTGGCTCTTAAAATTCTGTAGATTACAGGGTCACGCAAGTTAAGGTTAGGAGAAGCCATGTCTATCTTTGCTCTGAGCGTACGGCTGCCGTCAGGGAATTCACCATGTCTCATGCGCTCAAATAAGTCCAGGTTCTCCTCGACTGTGCGGTCGCGGTAGGGGCTGTTTTTCCCCGGCTCTGTAAGAGTGCCTCTGTACTCCCTCAGCTGCTGCGCATTCAGGTCGCAGACGAAAGCCTTGCCTTGTTTTATGAGTTCAACTGCATAGGCGTGAAGCTGGTCAAAATAATCAGAAGCGTAAAACATGCGGTTACCCCAGTCAAAGCCGAGCCACTTTACGTCCTCAATAATTGAGTCAACGTATTCCACATCTTCTTTGCTCGGATTCGTATCATCAAACCTCAGGTTGCAGAGGCCGCCAAATTCCTGGGCTACCCCAAAATTAAGGCATATTGACTTTGCGTGCCCAATGTGAAGATATCCGTTAGGCTCAGGGGGAAAACGGGTATGAACCTTTCCTCCAAACTTGTTTGTCTTTAAGTCCTCTGATATAATGGCTCTTACAAAATCCTGTGTAGGAGTCCCGTTTACAACAGTCTTATCCCCCTCGGTAGTTACTTTTTTATCGTTCAGTGGGGCGTCGTTTCCGCCTTCGGCGTTCATATTGTTTTTATTTTCTTCCATAAAATATGTTTTATTAAAATTTGTAACTCTAAATTTAAGAATTTGCAGGCCTTTAATTCAAGGAATCAAATTATCCTGATCCTTACTGGATTTTTATTTTCTCTATTGCCGTCTTAAGCCTCAGAACAGTTTCCTCCTTGCCCAGAATATCCAGCATGTCAAAAAGTCCCGGGCCCGCGCTTACGCCTGAGACTGCAAGGCGCACAGGATGGATCAGCTTTGCATTTCCAACCTGAAGCTCTTCGGCTGTCTTGTGCAGCACATCTTCGTAGTCTTCCTTTTTCGGATTGTCAAGCCTTTCAAAGCCCTCAATCAGCTTATCTAAAAGTTCCGGAGTATTTTCTTTCCAGCTCTTTTTTACCGCATTTTCCTCATAACCCTCCGGGCGCTCAAAGAAGTAGGGGCTTTTCTCTAAAAACTCCTTCACAAAGGATACTCTTTCCTTCATCGCTGCAATTACCTTTAGAAGGTATTCGTCGCTGAGAGTGTTATCCTTAAACTTTGAATTAGAAAGCTCTTCTTTCAGGTGATTTAGCAGGTCAGCCTCAGGCATTTTTCTTAAATGCTCGGCGTTAAGCCAGTTGAGCTTTGCCAGGTCAAATACGGCGCCCGACTTGTTTACTCTTTCTAAAGAGAATTTCTTAACCATCTCATCTAAATGATAGAATTCCACGTCGTCACCGGCATTCCAGCCTAAGAGGGCAACGAAGTTAAGAAGCGCCTCTTTTAAGTAGCCCTTTGCCCTGTAGTCTTCTACTGCAACGTCTCCCTGGCGCTTGCTCAGCTTTGAGCGGTCAGGATTCAAAAGCAGGGGAAGGTGTGCAAACTGCGGCTTTTCCCAGCCGAATGCGTCATATAAAAGCACGTGCTTTGGTGTCGAAGAAAGCCATTCCTCGCCGCGCACAACGTGTGTGATTTTCATAAAGTGATCATCAACCACGTTTGCCATGTGGTACGTTGGGTACCCGTCGCTTTTAATCAGTACCTGGTCGTCAATTCCGTTGCTGTCAAATTCAACCCTGCCTCGTACAATGTCGTCAAAGGCTACTTTAAGGTCAGGAGGAATGTTAAGCCTTACAACATAAGGCATTCCGCTCTTAAGTTTTTCTTCAACTTCCTCTTTGGAAAGCGAGAGGCAGTGCTTGTCGTATTTAGGCTGCAGCCCCTTAGCCCTCTGATCTTCCTTTAGCTCCGTCAGGCGCTCCGGCGTGCAGAAGCAGTAGTAGGCATGACCTTTTTCAATCAGCTCGTCAGCGTATTTTTTATATATGTCGAGTCTCTCCGACTGCATGTAAGGGCCGTATTCGCCGCCCTTCTGCGGGCCTTCATCATAGTCCAGCCCTATCCATTTAAGCACGTTTATCAGGTTTTCAACTGCGCCCTCAACGTATCTGTTCCTGTCGGTATCTTCAATTCTTAGAATGAACTTTCCATTCTGATTTTTTGCAAAAAGATAGTTATAAAGAGCAGTCCTTAATCCTCCCACGTGAAGATAACCCGTGGGGCTGGGAGCAAATCTTACTCTTGGATGTTCACTAATCATTATTCCTCTTTATCCTCTAAAATGATACTAAAACTTCTATTTAAACGAAATTGCAATTAACTAAGTTCTTACCGCAGGGAAAAATTTTGTTCCTGCCCTGAAAACAAAGAATTGCCCAAAAAACTAAAAAGCGAACCCGAGATTCGCTTCTTAAAAAGAAACCTGTTTCTGTCTTAATTCAGGCCCTCAATACAAGGCCTTAAAACCTGCAACCCGGAGGAGCCGGGTTAAATTTACTAAGAGAGCTGCTTTTTAATGCTCGTATAGTATTTAACCTTCTCTATAAACTCCTTGCTGTCGATCGGTTTGGGAATGTAGTCCGTTGCCCCGGCCTCCAGGCATTTCTCGCGGTCACCTTTCATTGCAAATGCTGTCAGGGCAACAATCGGCGTATCCTTATACTCAGGTATCTGCCTGATTTTTTCCGTAGCCTCAAAGCCGTTCATAACAGGCATCTGCATATCCATAAGTATCAGGTCGAAATGCTGCCTGCGGGCGTTATCAAGGGCTTCCTCGCCGTTTTCAACAACAATGATGTTCTCAAAATTATTCTTCTTCAGGAGCCTGGTTACAATTATCTGCGAATGCTTATAATCTTCAGCTAAAAGTATTTTTATAACGTTATCCCTTTTGGCCACTTCCTGTGGCGGCAGGGGAATGTCGTTACGGTTGATCATCTCGTTAATTGTCTGTGCCAGGTCCTCAATGTTCGTGCTTTTTTTGCTTAACAGATCCTCAAAAAGCCCGTCAATTTTCATCAGGTCTTCCTGGTAGTTCTCCTTGCCAGTATAAATTATAATTGGCAGGCGCTGAAACTTGCTGTTGGATTTAATGAGCTTTATCAGCTCAAAGCCGTTCGGGTCCGGCATATCCAGATCCACAATGGCAAGATCCAAGTCCTTATCTTCTATAAGACTCATCACCCTGGCCGAGGACTGCTCGGCAAGTGCGTTGTAGCCCGCATTAACTATGGCTTCCTTAAGAAGGTTCAGCGTCGGCAGGTCATCATCTACGCACAGGACCGTCGAATCCTTCTTCAGGCGGTAGCTCTGCAGGACTTCAACTAAAAACTTGTACTTTATAGGCTTTACAAAATATTCCACGGCTCCAAGCATGAAAGCCTTCTGCTGCTCTGCCTCAATGGAGCAGACAATAACAGGGGTGTTTTTTGTATGCTTGTGCTCATGAATATTCTTTAAGAGCTCAAGGCCGTTTGCATTTGGCAGCACGATATCCATGATTATTGCAAGGAATTTCTCCTTTTCAATCATTATCATCGTCTGCTCGGCCGTATTGACTATTGTAGGCTCATAGCCCCACTTGTTCAGGTAATTGCTTAAAAGCTTTGAAGTGGCGTAGTCATCCTCAATTACAAGCACCTTGTTTCTGCTTCCTTCCGGGGCAGGGAGGTTGATGATCTTTTTCTCCAGTTCCGAGACCGCCTCAACGTTAACCGTAAAGTTAAACAGCATCCCGCGCGCTGGTGCGCTTTCAACACTAATATCGCCGCCTAAGAAGTTAATATATTTTTTTGCGAGCGTAAGCCCGAGCCCCGAGGAGCCCGAAGTCTTCAGGCCATCAAAGGAAGAAAATGCAAATGGTTCAAAAACGTTTTTTATCTGATCCTGCGCAATTCCGCGCCCGGTGTCTGTAATTTTTACAGAAAGCTGGCTTTTGCCTGAAAGCCCCATGCGTATAACTATCTTTCCGCGCTCTGTCATTCTTATTGAATGCTGCAGTATGTTCTGCATAATGTATTTCAGACGGGGTACATCAACCAGAATTTTCTCCGGCAGCGCCCTGTCGAATTCAGAGGTGATCTCAACGTTTAACGGATTTGTCTTTGAGGCGTAAACTTTAATTATATCGTCTGTAAACTTCCTGATCTCTACGAGGGTCCTGTTTTCCTTTATCTTGCCTGAATCTATTTTTGCGGCTTCAATAAGGTCGTTTACCGTTAAAAGCAGATTCTGCGCGTTGCTCTTTATGATTGAGACGTATTCCGACTGCGACGGCGTAAGGCTGTCTTCACCGAGCAGCGAGGCAAAACCTATGATGCTGTTTGCCGGCGTCCTCAGCTCCTGTGAAATGTCATTTAAGATCTCTGAGGCCGACTTGCCCGGAAGGCTAAGGCTCTCGCCCCGTGTGGCCGACCAGGTCCTTAAAATGTAACCCAGGAATTCCGAAACCGACCTTAGGTTGTCAATATCAGTCCTTTGAAAAGGCGTCTTCTTTGCAAACTTAATAAACCCGTTCTGGCTGTCAGTTATTTTTGCCGTCATGCAGGCTTCATAAATGACAAACTCGGAAATCAGCAGCTGGCATTCGGCATCTGAATGTGTCTGAAAAGAGGGATTTTTCTCTTTCGTAAGACTGCAGACAGGGCAGCGGAAGGAGGCCCCCCGCATGTAATTCTTTTTTGCTGAGGCTGAACGGCCTAAAACGCTCAGACTTTCATCATCATTGACCCTGAATAAAACCATGGCCTGCAATTCGAATTCATTAACAATATAATCGCACAGCTCATCTGTGAACTGCTCATGCCCCCTTTCTGCAAGGGAGTTCAGATAATTATATTTTTCCAGGAATTCCAGCTTAACACTTTGCATTTATTTGGACCTTTTGGGTTTATTGTCATTACACCACAGAAATATAGCACAAATATAAACAAATTATAATAAAACTATATACCTCATTTGCTCTTCAGCGCGAATTTTTTTCCCATAAAGCATTACAGAGTAAGATTTTAATAGTGCACATCTCAGATAAATTAAGTAAGATATTAGTATCAATCCGCCTGAAGAACCCTTTATGAAGAAAATGCCGGGGATAATGCCTTTGGATAAACCGGCATAAGAAACCTAGATTTGTCCAAAATCACTGGACATAATTGTGAAAAATTTTATACTTAAATAGATGTGCCTGATTCAACAGGTTCAGGCAGTAAGATCATGCTTTTTTTGTGGCTAATTAACGATACGATGCATTAAAATACCGGAGATACGATGAAACAGGGAAGCGCCATGGAGACTAAAACCGCGCAGGCTACTAAGGAAGACAGTTATTCGTATATATTTAAGTCAAATGGTCTGGAAGAGGAGATCGACAGGTTCAAGGAATCTAAGCTGCGGGAAATTAAGTTTACCGTTGTCACTAAACATATCCTTTTTTCACTTCTGGCGCTCTTTCTCTCATTTTTCCTGGACCTGGCCTACGTTCCAATCCTCGGAAACGTTACTATTAACATCACTAAGAGCATATTCCCGAACTGGACACCTGTAAACCAGGCATTCCACTCCGTAAGCTTCTGGTGGATGCCGGTTATCGCATACATCTTCTTTCTCCTTTTTGCCTATAAGGCCTACGGCGAACTCAGACGTGAGGTGAAACAGTCGACTTCACCCGACATTATAGACAGGATCATCGGATCCTCTATAAGCATTATCGACGGAATTGCTACAGCCCTGCCTTTAATCGGCGCTGCAATACTTTTAATCAGCATTAAGCTCGGGCCAGAGGTCTTTCTCGGGCTCTCTGTCCCCTTTGAAATAAAGGCCCTCATTGTCTTAGCCCTCGGCAAACTATTTGAACCCGTCCTGGACGAGCTCAGCGTCGAGTTCCAGCACGTCATTAACCGCGCCAATGAACTGAAGAACAGGTACTACGCCCAGACCCAGATTGAGCACTTCCAGAAAGTTATTGACCAGTTAAGCGAGAGCACTAAAATGTCAAACATTGCTGCTGTTGCAGACTATATGCCCATAAGCGACTTAAGGCAGTATGAAGAGGTCTATGCCCGCATGGCTGAACTGAGTCAGGTGATGCACCAGAACTTAAAGAATGCCCTTGATATGATGGAAAAAATAAACACCCTCCCGGCGGTTAATCTCCAGAAACTGGGAGAACTGAAAACCCTCGCTGAATCTCTTGCAAACGCATCAAATGCACTGAAAGACGAAAAAACTCTTAAAGCACTCCAGAGCCTCGAACAAATAGTGGTTAGGAAATAGCTGAACTTTGCTCAGATTTGATGTTAACTAAAGACAAGTATAATAAGGGTGCATGAAATGGTAAGAAAAAACCGCGACAGTAAGTTTGTGATCTATCAGGTGCTTTACATCTTTGTAATTACTGTCCTTGCTATAAAAGGCGCAGGCCTGGATCTTGGAGAAGTGATCTCAAAAAAAGAGGCAATCAAAAGAAGCGTGCGCGATTCTTTAGTTACTGTTATCGACTCCCTCAATGCAATTGGAGCCAAGTTCGACCTGAGGGTCGAGGAGAATATGGCGGTCGAGAACGTGGAGCTGAAAAAGAAAATCGAGTCGCTTTCTGAGAATATGGCTTCACTTACAAAAAAGATAAAGGAAACTCCTTCTGCAGTTGATGAGACCCCAGTAAATAAACCCAGAGAGGAAGTAAGGACTAAGGAGCCTTTCAACTCCCCTTTGGCCGAAGGGCAGAAGTTCATGCAGAATACGTGGAACGTGGCAAAAAACTCGGGCAGCGTACCCGCGGAAATTGTTGACCCCTCCACTGGAAACATTATTGCAAGAATTGCCCCGGGAGAACAGAAAAAGTTCGACCTTGCAGCCCAGAGCAGGGTTATTGTAAGGTTTAACGGCCACGAGGAAAAAGTTGACGTCCTTCCTAAACGCCCCCCTGAAATTAAAATAGATAACGTCTCAACAAAGATGAACGGCTCTGATGTATACGTACAGGACCTGCAGAAAACTACCGTCTTTAAGGTTTCAATCATTTCACCCAGGCCCGAAGACCTGAACATTGCATTTAACGGACCTATAACGGCTTCAGGCCCCATTAAGGATTCCAAGGGAAACCTCGTTTACAATGTCTCTTTGAGGCTTGCCCCCAATGAGGAGAAGTTTGAGGAGTGGATGGATAAGTCGCGCCCGCTGCGCGAAGGCGACGGCAGATATAAGGTCAATTTCTTCTTCGTTGCAATGGATAAAATTACCAGGACCAGAGTCCAGGTGGGCGACTCCTTCTACTTTACATCATTCCAGAGATAATTTTTTCGTTATATATTTATTCCCGGGTCCCGAAATTGTACCCCCCTGGACCCGGGAATTTCTTTCCCATTCTAAAAATTCCACCCTAAATTTTCCCTGTGCGGCGGAATTTCATTGAATAGAGAATTTCATTATATTAGTAATCTGATATTCTTCCCGTTTTTTTAATTTTTATTCGAAAATAGTCATGGAGATATAGATGGCAAATTTCATTGGTACATTTAACGTGATTCCTTCTCTTCCGCAGAACCTGGAGAGACTTAGGGAACTGGCGTATAATCTTTACTGGACGTGGAGCCAGGATGCATTTGAGCTGTTCAGAAGACTCGACAGGGAATTATGGGATTCAACCGGGCATAACCCTGTTATGATGCTCGGGAAAATCAGCCAGGACAGGCTGCTGGAAGTTGCCAATGACGACGGTTTTATTGCCCATATGAACAGGGCTTACGATAACCTGAAAAGCTATCTTTCTTCTCCTACATGGTTTCAGAAGAATTTCAAATCAAATGGCACTAAACCCTATATCGCTTACTTCTCAGCCGAGTTCGGCCTTACAGAATGCCTGCAGATCTATTCCGGCGGCCTGGGTATACTGGCCGGAGATCACCTGAAATCGGCAAGCGAACTTGGACTGCCTCTTGTCGGGGTGGGACTTTTATATAAGGAAGGCTACTTCCAGCAATACCTTACTTCTGACGGCTGGCAGCAGGAACGTTACGAGATCAACGACTTCTATAACCTCCCCATGACGCTTTTAATGGATGAGAATAAAAAGCCCGTTAAAGTGCGCCTGAATTTCCCTAACCGCACGGTACACTTCCAGATCTGGAGAATTGATGTAGGAAGAATTCCTCTTTTCCTCATGGATACTAATGTGCCTGAAAACAACGATGAGGACAGGAAAATTACAAGAACACTCTATGGCGGAAATGCTGAAACAAGAATTCAGCAGGAACTGATACTTGGTATCGGAGGCCTTCGCGCCCTCCATACGCTCGGCATTAAACCTCAGGTCTGCCATATGAACGAGGGTCATTCGGCATTCCTTTCACTCGAGAGAATCAGATACATTATGAGCACCGAAGGCCTCAGTTTTGCCGAGGCAAAAGAGCTCGGCTATGCATCAAACATTTTTACAACACATACTCCTGTCCCGGCCGGAATTGACGTTTTTTCAAATGACCTTATGGAAAAATATTTCGGGAGCTACTACAGGACTGAACTGAAAATTCAGGACAGGGAATTCTACCGCCTGGGTACACTAGATAAGGATGCCCCGCTCATAAACTTCAACATGGCACACCTGGCCATGAACACCTCGGGCTATGTAAACGGCGTCAGCAAACTCCATAGCGAGGTTTCAAAGAAGATGTGGGTCTCAGGCTTTAAGGGAGTTCCTTTTGAAGAGATCCCGATCGATTATGTCACAAACGGCGTTCATACAAGAAGCCATATCTCAAACGATATGGTTGAGCTTTTATTCAGATACCTGGGAGACAAGTTTATCCAGAAGCCTGAAGACCAGAGCATCTGGGTAAGGGTGGATAAGATCCCGGACGTTGAACTCTGGAGAACACACGAAAGAAGACGCGAAAGACTAGTGGCATTTGCCAGAAGCAGACTAAGAAAACAGGTACTTGCCCGCGGCGGAAGCCACAGCGAAATTGCTTCAGCAAATGAGGTCCTGGATCCCGGCGCACTTACAATCGGTTTTGCAAGAAGGTTTGCTACATATAAAAGAGCTAACCTGATCTTTACAGACCGCGACCGCCTGGCTAATATCCTGAATAACCCTCTGCACCCGGTGCAGCTGATTATTGCAGGTAAAGCACACCCCAAGGATGAGGAAGGAAAGAAATTTATACAGGAAATAGTGCAGATTGCCAAGGAGGACCAGTTCAGAAAAAAAATCGTATTCCTGGAAAACTACGATATGAACGTTGCCCGCTATATGGTAGAAGGATGCGACGTATGGCTTAATAACCCGAGAAGACCACTGGAAGCCAGCGGAACCTCGGGCATGAAGGTAATTGCAAACGGAGGACTTAATTTCAGCATACTTGACGGATGGTGGGACGAAGGCTACGATCCCGAGGTCGGCTGGAAAATAGGCAACGGCGAGGAATACCTGGACGTCGATTACCAGAATGAAGTCGAAAGCCGCGAGCTTTATGATACTCTTGAAACGGAAATTGTGGCAACTTTCTATAACCGCTCCTCCGACAAGCTCCCGAGGCTCTGGATCAGCAAAATGAAGTCGTCCATGAAAAAGCTCGGACCTGTATTCAACACTAACAGAATGGTTGAGCAGTACTTTGTGAAATTCTATAACCGCGCCTTTGAAAACAGAAAGGCCCTCATGAAAAACAGCTGTCAGCAGGTAAAGACACTTACCGAATGGAAGAAGAAGGTGAGGGACAACTGGAACCAGGTCAAATTTGTAAGCCTCGTTAGCGAGGGAACCTCAACAGACGTTAAAGTCGGTACGGAGTTTTTCGTCAGGGCAGAGATAAACTTAGGCGGACTTACACCCGACGACGTGGAAGTTCAGATCTATTTCGGATCGGTCGACAGGCAGAATATCGCTCACGCCAACTCTTTTGTTACTATGCAGAACGAAAAGGGCAAGGCCAGGAACAATGTTTATATTTACAGAGGCGCCATTGTCAGCCAGCAGAGCGGCCAGTTCGGCTTTACTGCCCGGGTGCTGCCAAAGCATCCGCTCTTAAACAGCTCATTCGACATGGGCTTAATTGCCTGGGCTTAAAACCCAAAAGTTACAAAATTCCTGTAAGGCGCTGAATCTTAACAAAAGACAGCGCCTTTTTATTTGCCTTAACCTCAATCTTTCCTTCCGCGCTTGAAAATCTGCAGCATTTTTCATAATCTTTAAGTAGAATATGTTCTGAACTTTATGGGAGGAACTTTACTATGTTAAAGGTTAAAGAACTAAGCGTACATGAGTTTATTATTGAGAAGGTTATAGACTACCTGGCCGGACTCGGCTTTAAGGAAATCTTTGCTAACCTCCCCGGGTTTCCCCAGCCGGAGAAAATAGCCTCACGCAATAAAAGAATGTCGTTTATTCCAGACATCGTTGCAGAAAGGCAGGGTGAAACTTATCTCTTTGCCGTTGAAACCGGGGACCTGTACATAGACGGTCCGGCAGCAAGAAAATGGCAGGAGTTTTATTCCTATGCCGGGCAAAACAATATGATATTCCATATTGTCGTTCCCCGCGGGATGCTGAAAAAAGTTGACGCCCTTTTAACCAAACTCGGTATTACGGCTGTAGTACATCAGGTCGTTCAGTAGGAGGTGAGTTGAAGTCAGGATATTGTTCATATCTTATGTGCCTGCGTCTCTGAAATTTCCTGCCTATAGTCCATATGCGGTATTACCCCATTAAGCGGAAAATGCCGGTAATTATACCGGACACGGAAAGCTTTTAAATAATTGTAAAAAATCTTTTACAAATAAGAATAAATGTACTGCATTTAAAAATACTTTTAATTAAATTTTGCGCTCGAAAATTTACAGGAAAGATGATTTGAAAAAGACAGCTATTTATTTTTTTACTCTACTGTTATTATTCGTTTCAGCATGCAAAAGTGAAAAAGTTCCAAACGTCAGCAATGCTCAGGTTTATACAAGAGTTACTTTTAACCGCGAAACTACCAGTGCTACAACAAGAATTAACCAGTACTTCTCCGATAAATACAGAAAAGGCGCTTTTAACGGAGTCGTTTTATTTGCCGAAAAGGGAAATATAGTTTTTGAAAAGGCCTTCGGCTATTCGGATTTCAGAAAGAAAACCCCTTTAACAACAAATTCGGTCTTTCAGCTTGCCTCTGTCTCCAAGCAGTTTACGGCATTTGCCGTTATGCTCTTAAAGGAAAGAGGAAAACTCTCCTATAGCGACAGTGTGAGAAAGTTTTTCCCAAATTTCCCCTATGAAAATATCACAATCAGGCAGCTTTTGACCCATGCTTCAGGACTTCCAAACTATATGTACTTTGCAAACGACTACTGGCCCGATAAGCATAAGCTGATGGATAACAGGGATATGTTTTCAATGCTGCAGAATAATCGTCCCGAGCCTTATTTCCGCCCGGGACTAAGATACTTCTACAGCAATACAGGCTACGCAGTTCTGGCTTCAATTGTTGAAAAAGTCTCAGGCATGCCTTTCTATAAGTTCATGGAAACCCAGATCTTTAAGCCCCTTGGCATGGAAAACACATTTGTATATAATCCTCAGAACCCGCTTCCCATGAATGTTGCTGAAGGGCATAACCCCAACAGGGCTCCCGTAGGCTTCAACTACCAGAACGGCGTTGTGGGAGATAAGAATGTCTATTCAACCGTTGAAGACCTCCTAAGATGGGATTACGCCCTCTATAAGGCTCAGCTCGTTGGGCAGGAATGCCTGACTGAAGCCTTTACACCGGCCTTCAAGAACCTGAGAGACGACCATAACTACGGATTCGGCTGGAGAATTAATGAAAAAGACAATATAGTCTATCACGGCGGATGGTGGGACGGCTACCGTTCATATATCGTAAGATCACTGGGTAACCAGAGGACTATAATTGTTCTTATCAATACAGCACAGCACGTGCCTTTTCACCTGCCTGACCTGGAAGAGCTTTTCTAGGATTAAATTCCGGAATTATAAAAACAGCCGTTTTATGAGATATAAAACGGCTGTTTAGTTTGGATTTGTTTTCCCAGGACTTAGTCCTGCGTAAAGATCTGTCTCATCCTCTCAATTCCTTCCGAGATCACCTCAGGCGGGGTAGTTGAGAAGGAGAATCTCATGTTGTCTGTAAAATAATGCCCGAAACACGAGCCGTGCACGGCAGCAATGCCGTTCTGCATGAGAAGATTATAAATGAAATGATTCCTTTCTTCACCTTTTAAGCCCTTTGGTATCAGCTCTGTAAAGTTAGGGAAGAGGTAGAAAGCCCCGTCAGGCTTCTCGACCTTTACGCCCGGAATTGACCTGAAACCTTCCATGAGCTGGTCGCGCCTTTTCTGGAAATCGCCTACCATCAGCTTAATGTGCTTATCGCTTTCTTCCTTGTTTGCCAGGGCCTCGCCTGCAGCGTACTGAAGGAATGTTGCCACGCCGGCAGTCTGTGTATAGTTGCCCATTTTAATGAGTTCCACAATCCTCTTGTTCCTTGAAACAAGGTATCCTACTCTCCAGCCCGTCATGGCGTATGTTTTCGACATGGTAAATACGCTTATGATGTTGTCGAAATCGAGTGAAATAGGGCTGAAGTGCTCCTTGCCTTCAAAAGTAATGGCTTCATAGGCCTCATCCGAGATGAGGTAGACGCCGTTTTGGCGGCATAATTTTACCACCTCCAGAACCTCGTCTTTAGTAAAAAGCTTTCCGGTCGGGTTCTGCGGTGTGTTCAGGTACAGAAACGATATATTCTTTACTAGCTTTTTGAGGTCGTCAAAGTTGATGCTGAAATCCTCATTTAACGGGAGTTCAGAAAAATTAGTACCGGCATAAGGAATAAAATTCTCCAGCACGCAGCTCCAGCAGGGAGCAAAGCCCCCGGCTTTCTTCCCCTGGAAAAGCTTAAAAGTAAGTTCAAGGCCTTCCTGCCCGCCGTATGTTGCGGCAATGTTTTCCTTTCCTATGCCTGTGGCCTTGTTGAAATACTCGAGTTTCTTTATGACACCTTCCTTAAAGAAATCCTCACCGCCCGACTTTGGATACTTTGTGTGTCCTTCGTCCATTGCCTTTTTTGCTGCGTTTCTTATGTATTCAGGCGTCGGAAGATCGATTTCTCCTCTTTGAAACAAAAGGATCTTTTTGCCTGTCCTCGCATGAAACTCAGGTCCTTTTCTTCTTGCCTCCTCGCTGATTGATACAATCGGCGACATTCTGATGTTCTCAACATTTTTATCAAATCTTGCTTCTGTCATCATTGATGTTCCTTGAAAATGGGTCTTTTTTGTTGATCATATTCACTATGAAACCGGGAATAAGGTAATTCAGTTCATTGAAAACGTAAAATAAAAAGTCGTTCCCTTGTCTAATTCAGATTCAATCCATATCTTGCCGCCGTGACGTTCCACTATCCTTTTGCATACTGCCAGCCCGATCCCGGTTCCGGGATACTCACTTCTTGTGTGCAGGCGCTGAAAGATCTGGAATATCCTTTCGCCATACTGCGGGTCTATACCAATCCCATTGTCCCTAACAGAAAAAAGCCAATTTTCGTTCTTTTGAACGGAGCTGATGTGGACTTCAGGCACCTCGCTGCCGCGCCTGAACTTTATGGCGTTACTGATGAGGTTTTGAAACAGCTGTGTCAGCTGAACCTCGTCGGCCATTATTGTGGGCAGAACCCCGGAAGTTATAATGGCCCTGCTTTCCCTGATGCTCAGTTCCAGATTTTTTAGAACAGATCCCAATACCATATTGCAGTTTACAGCCGAGTAATCCCTTGCATGTGTCGTTATCCTGGAATACTTGAGCAGGCCAGTTATCAGTAACTGCATCCTCTGGGCGCCGTCGACGGCAAAACTAATATACTCGAGTGCCTTATTGTCCAGCTTGTCTTTGTATCTTCTTTCAAGCAGCTGAGTAAAATTACCGACCATCCTGACCGGTTCCTGCAGGTCGTGCGATGCTATGTAGGCGAACTGCTCCAGCTCTTTATTCGACCGTTCCAGCTCTTCTACAGCATGCTTAAGGCCGATTTCAGCCTTTTCTTTGGATTCCAGCTCCTCATGGAGCCTTTCATTTATTTTTAAGAGCTCCATCTCACTTTGCTTGAGGCTGCGGAACATGAGGTTGAAAGGTTTCTTCAGCCCTGTACCTATTATGGCCTTATAAAGAAGAAAGTAAGAAACTATCCTTACAAGGTGCCCCGTTGCATTCGAAAGGTCGTAAACCTTAATGTAAAAAGTAAAAGCAAGTTCAGAAATTATAAGCAGCCCTATTGAAAGCAGCAGGAGTCTCAGCATCTCAGCGTCAAAGAAATCCCTTTTCCTTAAAAGGCTGAATACCGAAAGCACAAGTACAAGTGAGATTATATACTCGCTTACAATCTTAAAGCGTGTAAGACCCTGTCCTTCAATGTAGCACTGAGGAAATACTTTCCAGTAAAAAATTGAAGCTAAGAGCAGGAGTGTAACACAAAAAAGCACAAAAAATATCAGGCTGTAATTTATCCTGCGCTTAATTAAAAAAGGCACAATTAAAAGGGAAATGCTCTGAAAGTACCTGCCTGCAATCCAAAGCTGTGTTGCCGGATTGGCCCCGCCGCTTTCCGGAAATACATTCATCCCCTTATAAGCCAGAGTATGGAGCAGATCTATTGCACCGGTGAATAAAAATGCAATGCCTATAAATATAAAGGCACGGTCTTCCGAAAGATCACGCAGGTTCCAGGCAAGCATAAACAGACCCCATGCAATCCCGATACTGATCATTTCTGAAATTGTGTGGAAAAGGAGAAAGCTGAAAAGGTGAGTGGTGTATAACGCTCCAAGTGCCAGAACGCCCAATAAAATTAAATAAAACCGGGTATATGCCTTAAAATTTAATTCCATTATATCTACAAATTAACCCGAAAGGTAACACTTTATCAGGAAATATGAAAGATTAAGTTGACTTCAGCCGGGAATTATATGATTACGATTTTTCAGCTTAAGACTGCTGAAATGCATCCCATTGAGTGAAGAGTATTAATCCAACCCTCTTTTACCTCCTCCGGGGTGGTCTTGAGGTCACCTAAGGAGGAAGGTTTCCCGATTTTCCACGCCTTGTCGTTTCCAATATTATGATATGACATGATTTCAATTCCGGAAAGTTCAGGGTATTTCTCTGCAAGACACGCAATCGCCTTAAGGTGCTCTAAGGAATCATTAACACCCGGAATTAAAGGCAGGCGCAGGATTATCCTGGCCTTACTAGCGTAAAGAAAGTCCAGGTTGTCTAAAATGGCCTTATTTCCGGCTCCGGTCAGTTCTCTGTGCAGCCCTTCGCCTGTTGCCTTATAGTCGAAAAGAAAAAGATCCGTAAAAGGGAGGAGCTTCCTGAAGCTTTCCCTGGGTGCCAGCCCGCAGGTTTCAACTGCTGTATGAATGCCAGATTCCTTTAAGCCTTTTAAGAGTTCAAGAGTAAACTTAAGCTGCGCTAAAGGCTCTCCGCCTGAAATGGTAACGCCGCCTTTGGAATTTTTGTAATAGTCCAGGTCTTTTAAGACTTCTTTCAGCACTTCTTCAGCGCTTTGACTTCTGCCTATAATTTTGAGGCTCCCCTTGGGGCTTTTTAATATATTTTCCCGGCAGCTCTGGCAGAAAGGAAAATCCTTCAGGTCTTCCGGTGTTACCTCACCCTCAGACGTTCTTAAAAAGTTATTTACTTTTTTCCGGCAGCCCTCGCAGAGTTCTCCGGCAAATGAGATTTCAGGAAAGAAGCTCTTGCTCTCCGGGTTATGGCACCACAGGCAGTTGAGAGGGCAGCCCTTTAAGAATATGGTTGTCCTTATTCCCGGCCCGTCATGCAGTGAAAACCTTTGTATGTCAAACGTTAAACCTTTTGGGCTCATAAACAATTAAAAATTAAAAATTAAGAACTAGTATAGTGTTCTGTTTAATATCTCCATCTGCACGTCCCTTGAAAGCTCCACAAAACGTGCGCTGAAGCCGCCGACCCTCACAAAAATATGTCCGTACTTTTCAGGCTCCTTCATTGCGTTTTCCAGGTCGTTCCTGTTTACAACCGTAATCATTGCCTGCGCGCCTCCTTTTTCGAAGTATGTCTTAAGCAGGCTTTCTGCTATTATACGCTTTTTTGTAAACATGTCGCGGCTGAATTTCATGTTCTGTACGGCGCCGGCATGTATGTATGTCGATGGCTTGACAATTGAATTCAGCATTGCCGTTACACCCTGACGGTCAAAGCCGCTTGATGGGGCGTTCCCGTTATTCATAGGCTCGCCCGACTTCCTTCCGTCGGCTGAGGCTGAGGTCTGGTGCCCTAAGAGAGTGTTGGCGCTGTTATTTATAATTACAATGAGATAAGAATGCAGGTTTGTCTTATCTTTCTGCGACCTTGTATACTCAGCCGCGTGTGTATCTACCTTTAAGAGCATGCTGTCCGCGCACTCATCGTCGTTTCCGTACTTTGGGCATTCAAGCATAAGACTGCGCTCCTCTTCAAAGCCTTCAAAGTTATGGTCCAGAGCTCTTAAGAGATCCTCATGGCTTAAGCGCTTTTCATCATAGACAAGCTTTTTTATCGCAGTCAGGCTGTCTGCCGTATTGGAATTACCATAGGTTTCAAGCGTTCCGCCAAGATAGTCAATGCCGCCCTGGAAGGCTCCAAGTCCTTTCTCAAGGCATCCGTCGTATAGCATGCTGAGGTAGAGAAAGGGGGCAGTCTCCCCGGCAACTTTGTATTCCAGCTCCTCGTGGCATGCCAGAAGATCAATAAAATGCTCCACCTGTTTAGTATAGGCATTCCAGAGCTTATCGAATGTGTCAAAACTCCTGAACTCACCCAGTGAAAGCCCCGTCTTTTTTCCTGTAGCAGGGTCAACCCCGTTATGAAGCGTAACTTCCAGTGCCTTAAGTAAATTTATGACCCCGCTCGGCGTACCGAAGCTCTTATGGTCGATAATATATTCACCGCAGCCGTAGGGGACGTACTGCTCGCTTAAAGTGCGGCTCAGGCAGAAAGCCGACTGCACAGATGGGATATTGACGTCATCATTATAAAGCATAGGGTAGGTGCGCCCTTCGCCAATTGTGTCCAGAGCCTTCTCCATAAGATGGGGATTCATTCCCTTGTAGAACCTGAGGGAGAGCTGCGGCTCGGCTTCTTTTACGTTCAGCGTGGCCTCCATTGCCATAAGAGCAAAACGGTCGGCGTTTTTTTCGTTTCTCCGCCCTTTGCCTCCAATAATTACACGGTTATGCACAACAGTGTTTCTTGCCGCCATGAGCCTCCACATGGAGTCCAGCATCTTCTGTGCCTCACTTTCAGAGATAAGGTTAGAATTAAGGTCATTTACAAGAAAGTCTCCCATATAGACGTCCATCCGTCCATAGTTCCTTATGTCGGCCGCCAGTGAGTAAAGCCAGAAAAGCTGCAGAGCTTCACGGAAAGTTCCGGGTTTTGAAGCTGTAATTGTTTCCATCACGGACGCCATTTTGAGGAGTTCACCTTTGCGTTCAGAACTATTTTCTTCCTCCGCCTTAAGCTTTGCCTCACAGGCATAGTAAAGGCATATATCAATTAAAACGTTCAGGGCTGTAAGCATGGCCTCATAAATTTCAGTATCATTGCCTTCATTTGAGGCATAGATCTTAAAGCGCCTTATCTCATCAGCCATTCCCGGAATTCCAAGTTCTAGGAGTTTACCGAAATCAATATTTCCACCTGTCAGCCTGTATAAAGGAAACCCTATGCCGTAGTCGTGCATCCAGTCATCCGTTGGGAGCCATTTTGCCATCTCCTCAGGATAACGGCTGCGTAGCCTTGAAGATGTGTTCTCCATTTTCCAGAAACTCAGCATGTCTTCAATTTTCTGCCTGTATGCCTCATCCAGATCGCTTTTTGCCATTAGCTCGCGCATTTCACGTTCCTGGCAGTAGTAGCCGAATGCCGTAGGACCCCACTCGTCGGGCGTAACTCCTACAAATGTATGTTTAATTCTTCCGGCAAAAAGGTCGCCATCCTTAATTTCTGTGAAAAATGCGGGATATTGCGCCTTCAGGCACATGGCCTCCCGGACTGCCGCGTGTGCATCTTTATACTTTCTGTAAGTTTCTGTAAATTTCAGCTCTGTTTGTAATATATTGTTCTTCATAGCTCCTGAATTCCTTTGTGGACTCTCTAACTAAAGGAAAAATAAGTATTGTGAGGGAGTTTATCTTGTCTTTTAATGATCAGTTTATTGTGCTATATTGATATTGACGTTTCTAAGTAATTTGTTTTGGGGTAAATGGAAATGGAAAATATGCTCAAAATGAAGGCGGATGAACTGATAGATCCTGCTGCTGAGATTCACTATGCGTTTCACAGGAACCTGAAGGATATTACCGTTCCTCACTACCACGACTTTTACGAAATTTTTATAATTACAAAGGGAAGTGTAATTCATAAGATTAATGGCCAAAGGGAACGTCTTACTGAAGGCACTCTTGTTTTTATCCGTCCTGAAGACCGGCATTACTATGAAAAAAGTGAAAGTGAGGTCTGTGAACTCTTAAACCTGGCTTTCCCAAAGAAAGCTGTCAGTGAGCTCTTCAGCTACCTGGGTAAAGGCTTTATGCCTGAAAGGCTCCTTTTGGCTGAAAAGCCTCCTTATGTTTTACTCTCCGGGGCCGAGAAAAACTTTGTTGTTGAAAAGCTGGAGCAGCTTAACGTTATTCCAAGAAAGAATAAGGAGGAGATAAAAACACGCCTTAGAGTACTTCTCCTTGAAATTTTTACAAGATATTTTCCCCTTGAGAAAGCAGAAGAAAAAAGCTCTGTGCCCCAGTGGCTAAGAGGCCTGTGCACTATAATGCAGGAAAAGGAAAATTTCATTAAGGGGCTTCCCGTGCTGCAGGAATTATCCCATAGGTCGCCTGAACACTTGTGCCGTGTTTTCAAAAAGTACCTTAACACTACTCCCACTGAATTTATAAATGACCTCAGGCTTAACTATGCCGCAAACGTCCTTTCCAGCACCGATCTTGAAATAATTGACGTCTCTGCACGCGCGGGCTTTGAGAACTTAAGCCACTTTTATCACCTCTTTAAAGAAAGGTATAGCGTGTCGCCCGGAGAGTTTAGAAAGCTTCATAAGAAAAGCATGATCCCTTCCTGATATTGATTATAAAAACCAAATTATCTATGTTGCTTTTAATAAACTCAACTTAAGCCGGTAAGCCATGCAATTAAAGTCTCTTCTTTTCTTACTTATATGCCTTATTGCTTCTTATTCTGCAAACGCGCAGGAAAAAGGGAACGTTTTCCCTCCGGGAGCAAGTCTCGAAAAAGTATTCGGTGACGGCTTTTTTACCGAAGGCCCTGCAGAAAGCCCCGATGGATCGATATACTTCAGCGATCTAACCTTTACCTCCGAAAGCCGGATGCAGGCGGGATATATCTGGAAGTTTGACCCCCGGACGGGGAAGACCCATCTTTTCCGCTCCCCGAGCGGAATGGCTAACGGGATCAGATTTAATAATGAGGGCAATATGATTGTAGCCCAAAGCGCCGACTTTGGCTTAAGATGCATAACTGAAACTGACATGAAAACAGGCAAAAGCCGCATAATAGCAGGGCTTTTTAATAACAAACCTTATAACTCGCCTAATGACCTTTCAATAGATAAAAAGGGAAGGATATACTTTACAGACCCCAGGTATACGGGGCACGAAAAAGTTGAGCAGCCTGTTATGGGTGTCTACCGCCTGGACACAGACGGAAAAGTAAGCCTCATTATAAGTGACCTCCCGATGCCTAACGGCATTGCAGTCTCACCTGATGAGAAGACTTTGTACGTCGGGTGCTATGATGAGGGAAGTGAAGCTGATTCAGTAAATAAAGTTTCAAGATCCCCGCTGATGGAGATCCTTGCCTATAATCTGAAGGAGGACGGGAGCGCACAATTAAAAAAAGTTCTAATTAAGCTTCCTGCAGAAGGCGGGCCTGACGGCATCAGGCTTGACGAAAAGGGAAACATATTTGCCGCAATTAGAAATGAGGCTTCGCCATCGGTTAAAGTGTTTTCTTCAGAAGGACTTGAAATTGCGTCTTTGCCCGTGCCTGAAGTGCCCAGCAATCTTACTTTCAGCAGAAATGGCTACCTTTATATTACGGCAGGAAAAAGCCTCTACAGGATAAAAACATTAAACAGGGGATACTTTACAAAATAAAATTGAGGGGATATGAAAAAAGTAAAACTTGGCATCATAGGCTGCGGCATTGCGGCAAGGGAACTGCACCTGCCGGCACTCGAAAAGCTGAAAGACAGGTTCGAAATAACCATGCTCTGCAACCATACAGAGCAGAAGGCAAAGGACTTATCAGGCAGCCTTGGTAACGTTCCTTATGTGCTGGACTACCGTGACCTCTTAAAAAGCAGCAGCGTTGAAGCCGTGGATATTGCGCTTCCAATCCACTTAAATTACATGGTTACAAAAGATGCACTTCTATCAGGCCGCCACGTAATTGTGGAAAAACCGGTAACGGCAAATCTTACCGAGGGGAAGAAAATTCTTTCTTTATCAAAATCTTCAGAGCGCGTAATGCTGGTAGCCGAAAATTTCCGGTACCGCAAGGTTTTTTTGAGGGCTAAAGAGCTCATAAAAAAAGGAAAGATCGGAAAGCCGTATGCCGCAACGTGGGACCTGTTTAACCAGGTGACTCTTCAAAGTAAATATGCCAGAACAAAGTGGCGGCAGCATCCTCGGTACCCGGGTGGCTTTATGAATGACGCCGGTGTCCACAACATAGCAGCCTTAAGAATGCTCTTTGGTGATTTTACTTCAATTAGCGCATTTACAAAAAGCATAAATCCTAAGATTGGCCGGCCCGATACTATGAGCATTCAGTTTGAAACCCGCACGGGCATAAGCGGTGTGTTTAATATCTTCTTCTCGGTTGACGGATACTGGGAAAATAAGCTTCTCATATTCGGCAGCAAAGGAAGCATTATTATACAGGAAAATAAGCTCACGCTTAAAAGAAACGGAGAAGACGACTTCGTTGAGGACCTTGAAGACGATAACGGCTATGTCGCGGAGTTTATGGACTTCTATAACGCCATTATGAAAAAGAGGGAAGTCTTAAGCACTCCTCTTGAAGGCTACAAGGACCTCGAAGTAATTATTAACGCCTTAAAATCGGCTGACAGTAAAAGAAAAATTAACCTCTGAAGACTAAAAAAGGCGGGCAGTTTCTTTTGTGTCCGCCTTTCATCTTACGCTTTCTGCTTTTTTATAGACCCCGCCTCAATAAATATCTGCTGAATCTCGGGGTAGCACGTGGTGATCTTCTCCTCCAGGCGGCTTATTACCTCGGGAAGATCTCTCAGCATAACATCTTTGTTAAACTGGATTTCCATATTAAGCAGTACCTGGTCGGGCCCAATATGCATGGTCAGGATTTTATCCGTATCCTTAACCGACGGATCGCTGCTTGTTATCTCTTTAATTTTCTGCACCACCTCACGTTCGGCACTCTCGCCAATCAAAAGCTGCTTGCTTTCAAAGGCAAGGAAGAAGGCTACAATTGTAAGAATACACCCGATTAAAAGTGACGCAATAGCATCCAGATAAGGGTTTTCTAAAGTGTGCCCGAGATAAATTCCAAGTGCAGCAATTATAAGTCCTGCAATTGCCGCGGCATCTTCTAAAAGAACGGTGTAATTTGTCGGGTTCTTGCTCGTAATAAGCGCGTGGAAGAATGTCCTTTTACCTTTTTCCTTTATGAATTCCCTCAAGGCAATAAAGAAGGAGATGCTTTCTGAAACCAGGGCTATTGCAATTACGACATAATTCCACAAAGGATCCCTGATTTCAGAAGGACTGTTTATATGCTTTATCCCCTCATAAAACGACATGCCTCCTCCAAGCCCGAAGATCAGTACCGCAACAACAAGGCTGTAGAAATAAAGCTCTTTCCCGTGCCCGAAGGGGTGGAGTTCATCGGGGGGCTTTTTGCTTTTATGAATACCGACTAAAAGAAATACCTCGTTTCCTGTATCTACAAAGGAATGGATTGCCTCACTCAGCATGGCCGAGCTCCCGGTTACGGTGGCGGCAACGAGCTTTGCCGCGGCTATGACCAGGTTTGCCGCCAGTGCCCCGTAGACTGCAACCGGGCTTTCGTTATTTTTACTCATAGGTTTCCTGAAAAATGGACATAACTATATAATGCACTGAATTACTTACTGATTCAATGAAATTCAAAGGAGGACTATTTAAAACTAAAAAGCTCAGGCTTTGTTATCCTGAGCTTTTGCAAAGTTATAAGTAGTTTTATAATCTGTCAGTTTTATTGCGGCTTTGAAATCCGGAAAGGCATTTCCCTGAAAAACTCAGGGGCAATTTTCTTTGTAATTTCTTCCCAGGTTGCCAAGGTCACATTGAGCGAAAAGGGAGCATCTATAGTGGCTTCCCCGATTGCAACAACTTCTTTTTTATTGTAATCATAAAGAATGTATTCAAATTCTGCATTCAGAGTTTCCGAATCCTTGGCCCCCTTGAATATACTTAATAATGATCGCTTCTTTCTTTCAATTTTAAGCCTGTTCATAACCAGAATCAGATCCGGTTTTATATTGCGGGAATATAAGACTTCTTTTTGGGGTATATAAAAAAACGGGAGCACTTCATTGTTATTCAGAGGCTCATAAAGCCTGAAATATTTCAGCTTATCGTACTGGGAAATGAAAATACTGGAGTCCAGTTGCGTTTTGTAGATTTTAACCCCTGTTAAATTTGCACCGGCGTAGTCCATAATGTTTTTATATGCCAGCTCTTCAATTATAACTTCCGGTTCCCGTTTGTCATTGGGGAAATCATCTTTCGCATCATCCTTGTTTACAATTTTTATTGCATCCTTGCTTATAGGTGCAATTAAGAGGACCTTGTCAGTAAAATCGGTATTATTATAATTTTGACTTAATACAAATTTAGAACCGCCCCCGCACCCGGCAAAGATCAGGGAGGCAAATACTGCGGCAGTAAATAGTTTCATATCTGGCCCAGGTTTATTTATGAAAAAATGACAACCATTGAATAAAAGAACGGTGCATGCAAGAGCTGATTGCCAAATATAATATTTAAGACTCTCCAAATGCAAGTATTCCGATTGCACCTGAGCACAAAAATAATTATATATCAGAAACTAAGTAACTGTACAAATCAAATTCCGCTTTAGAAACCTTCATCGGAGCTGGGAGAAGTGAAGTTTACAGTTAAAATCCTTCTGATCTGCCTTTCCTTTTTGTCTATGTCCTGCAGGCAGCAGGCCGAAAGAAAAGTAACAATTACTTTCTGGGCCATGGGGGCCGAAGGGGAAACCGTGCAGAAGCTCGTTCCGGCTTTTGAAAACCTGAACCCCGGAATTCACGTCAAAATTCAGATGATCCCATGGACAACTGCTCAGGAAAAACTGATAACAGCATACGCAAGCGGAAATACACCTGACGGCTGCCAGCTTGGCAATACCTGGGTTCCACAGTTCGAAGCCTTAAACTCACTGGAAAACCTGGACAAATGGATTAAATCTTCCAATGTAATTCAGAAGGATAAATACTTTCCCGGCATATGGGATACCAACGTGCTTAGAGGAAGTACCTTCGGCATTCCCTGGTATATCGATACCAGGCTCCTTTTCTACAGGACAGATATTTTAGCCCTGGCGGGCTACAAAAATCCGCCCAAAACCTGGGCCGAGCTCTACGACGTATCCAAAAAGATAAAAGCCCTTGCCGGAGAATCCGGAAGATTTGCCATTTACCTGCCTACAAGCAACGAGTGGGCGCCTTTTATAATTTTCGGCCTCCAGAACGGGAGCGATATACTTAAAGACAACGGGCGCTATGGCGACTTCAGCAATATAAAATTCAGGGAAGCCTTTGAGTACCTGATAAAATTTCACAAAGAGGGGCTTTCTCCTGTGGGCATCTCTCAGGTGACAAACGTATATCAGGCATTCCGCGACGGGTACTTTGCCATGTATATCTCGGGCCCCTGGAATATAAGGGAATTTGAAAAGTGGATGACCGGGCCCTTAAAGGACAAGTGGATGACGGCGGCACTTCCTTCTCCAACGGGAAATAAACCGGGTTTGTCGCTTGCCGGGGGCTCCAGCCTTGTAATCTTTAAGGAAAGCCCTCATAAAAAAGAGGTATGGAAATTCTTTGAATACCTTTCTTCCACACAGGTTCAGCTCCGGTTCTATAAGGAAATAAATGACCTTCCGGCACTTAAAGAAGCCTGGCATGACTCTTCCATTACAGGCAATAAATACATGAAGGCTTTTTTCATTCAGTTTCAGAACGTGGTGGCTACACCCAAAGTCCCCGAGTGGGAAGAAATAGTATTTTCAAAGGTTCAGCAGTATGCCGAACTTGCCGCCCGGAACGTTATGCCTGAAAGTCAGGCACTTAAGGCCCTGGACCATGACGTGGATAATATACTGGAGAAAAGAAGATGGCTCCTGAGCAGGTAAGAAGCAGAAAATACACTGTTGACAAAAAGAAGCATGAAGCTAAAGAAAAAGCTGGGAGCCGGGATCTCCATTCGAAAGCGCCATTTTCAGTTAAGATCCCCGCGGCTTATCTATTCCTGGCTCCTGCGATGCTGGCAATAGCTGTTTTTTTCTTTATCCCCGTTGCCGCGGCATTCATAATCAGCTTTACGGATTTTGATATCTACGCCTTAAGCAGCTTCTCAAACCTCAGGTTTATTGCCCTGAAGAATTATCTCAGGATTTTTAATGACCCCTTGTTCTACAGGGCGCTTAAGAATACATTTTATTTTGTAATTGGCGCAGGCCCTCTTTCAATTGCGGTCTCCTTAGGTGCCGCAATGCTCTTAAACTCACCCATGGTCAGGCTAAAAGGTCTCTTCCGCCTTTTTTATTTTATACCTGTAGTTACAACGCTTGTTGCCGTTGCAGTGGTCTGGCGATTTATTTACCACCCACGCTTCGGCATTCTTAACTACCTCCTTGGATTTCTGAGCGTAAACCCCATTGACTGGCTTGGTGACCCCGATTGGGCTATGCCTGCAATTATTCTCATGGCAGTCTGGAAAAACTTCGGCTACAATATGATCATTTTTATTGCGGGGCTCCAGAATATTCCGGAATACCTCTATGAGGCTGCAGTGCTTGAAGGCGCGGGCTGGTGGCACAGGTTCAAAAGCATTACTCTTCCTATGCTGGCCCCCACAACAATATTTGTGGGCATCATTACCATGATAGGATATTTCCAGCTTTTTGCCGAGCCGTATGTGATGACGCAGGGTGGACCGCTCAACAGGACTTTAAGCATTGTCCAGTATATGTATGAGGAAGGCTTCAGGTGGTGGAATATGGGATACTCTGCCGCACTGGCCTTTGTCCTTTTCTTTATAATTTTTGCTGCGGCATTACTGCAGCTAAGGTTCCAGAAGGATGTAGAATAGCATGCCGGCAAAGAAAACAATACTGCACTTATTCCTCGTAATAACGTCACTGCTTACGGTCATGCCTTTTATCTGGATGATTTCCGCCTCACTTATGGCAGACGGCCATGCAAGCGTCTATCCCCCGAGGTTTATTCCGGACACCTTTACAACCGTGCAGTATGAAAGCCTTTTCTCCAGGCTAAGCGTTGCACAGAATCTCTTTAACAGCATTTTTGTAAGCCTCCTGGTCACAGGCGTCTCCCTTATTTTTAATTCCATGGCGGGCTACGCCTTTGCAAAGTACCGCTTCAGAGGGAAAAATAAACTCTTTAACCTGCTTTTAAGCTCAATGATCATTCCATCCCAGGTTACAATGCTGCCGTTATTCCTCATGCTTAAGTACATGGGACTAATAAATACCTACATGGCAATCCTTATTCCCGGCATGGCAAACATTTTCGGTATATTCCTGATCAGGCAGTATGCTCTTTCAATTCCTGACAGCTTAATTGAATCCGCAAGAATTGACGGGGCGGGCGATTTCCAGATTTATTCCAGGATAATACTTCCTCTTGCAAAACCTGTTCTTGTAACCCTTACAATCTTTACATTCATGGGCACGTGGAACGATTTCCTATGGCCCCTTATAGCTCTTACCGACAGCAGTATGTACACACTTCCTGTTGCGCTTTCAAGCCTTATGAGGGAACATTCAAAAGATCCCGAACTCATGATGGCGGGTTCTGTAATTACTATTATTCCTGTCCTTGCCGTATTCCTTGCTCTGCAGAAGCATTATATTAAAGGAATTATGTCAGGAAGCATAAAGGGGTGATTGTGCCTTCCCCAAAATGGTTATTTCTATTGCGGGAGATTTAATTAACTTGCTTAAAAGCAAATGTAAACGTATACATATTTTGTAGGCAATATTGTCTTTGTACTTTTTCTCCCCTTATAAAAATTCAGGCATACCCGGAATAAACACAATAATAAAACCAGTTGCCTTCAGAAGTAATTATGGAATTTTAAGCGCTGAATTTCTCATTGGGGCACATAAAAATACATTGTTAGTAACCGCTCCATTTAGTAGCCTTCAATAGGCGTGTAAACGTTTACATGGGGCGCGACAGTAATGACAGTTACTATCAAGGAATTGGCCGGACGTGCCAGGGTCTCTACGGCAACAGTCTCCCGGGCGCTTAACAATGACCCTAAGGTTAGACCAGAAACCCGTGACCTGATACTTAACCTTGCCAGCCAGCTAGAATACAAACCGAATATTCTTGCCCGGAATTTTGTAAAAAAGAAAACCAATATTATAGGAATCGTCCTTCCTGAGGCTGTAGACGGATTCTTTACCGAGTTTATCCGCGGAATTGACGAGGTGGCCTGCGCCTCGTCCTATAACACAATGATTGCAGATACACACAAGGAACGCACAATCATTGAATCTATAATCAGCTTCTCGGCAAGGGGAGTGGTCGACGGAATTGTAATCATGGCCCCTTCTTTAACCGAACGCCTTAAAGAGGCACTCTTCAGGTGCGAAATACCGGTCGTGATAATAAACGGAAAAAGTGAACTGGATCAATATGACTCTGTCGGTATAGACAATTTCCAGGGGGCTTATTCAATTACAGACTACCTTGTAAGAACATTGGGCTACAGAAAAATTGCCCACATTACAGGACCCTCCTTAAATAATGACGCTGTTGAAAGGAAAAACGGCTACTTAAGTGCGCTTAAAGAGAACGGCCTGACTGTAAACGAGAACTGGATAATTAACGGCGATTTTACGGTTAAAAGCGGCGAGAATGCCTGCCTGAGGCTCCTTAGCCTTCCGGATAAACCCGAGGCCATCTTTGCCGCAAACGATATGTCTGCAATCGGGTGCTATAAGGCCATTGAGTCCTTCGGCCTCAGAATCCCGGATGACATTGGCATTGCGGGCTACGACGACGTTTTTGTCAGCCAATTCCTGTCTCCCAGACTTACTACTGTCCACGTCCCCATTCAGGAACTGGGAAGAACCTCTGCAATTCTCCTGATTCAAAGAATAAAAGAAACAAAAAGAAATCAGGAAGACCCCGTTAAAAGAACACATATTAAAATATCTACCGGCGTTGTGGTCGGTAAGTCCTGCAAATTTCATGACTGGAAGAAATTTTAAAATAGTTCTGCTGTTCTAAACAAATTAACAATCTATACAAAAGGAGTAGGCCTATGAAGAAGACCTTTCTATCTTTAGTGCTGCTCGCAGTGTGTCTTTTGGCAGCATACCAGAATTCTTATGCCCAGAAAGGGCATAAAGATCCACAGTACCTGCAGGTCGTTACGGCAGAAAAACCCCTCATAATCGACGGCAAACTGGATGAAACGGACTGGCAGAGGAGGTTCGACTATCTCGTTTTCGGAAGGAACGCCAAGCCGGGTGACGTCGAATATACAGTAACAGGAAGCGCTATCGTAGACACGGGGTATATCGATACTACTTTCTGCCAGGTGAAATTCCTCCACAGGGGACTCGACCTTTATATCTCCCTGAAATCAAACGATAACTCCATATCAAGAAGAACAACAGGCTGGGAAGGCGACGGCCTGTTTATGAAGATCAAGGACACAAAAGGCGCCAGCCAGGAATACAAGCTCTACTATAACCTCCCCGGCAAAAAGGATTCAATACACGTTGAAACCCCGGCATCGTATCCTAACTCAGCACAGGGAGCAGGTATTGCTAAGGGAATCGTAAACCAGATCAGTCCCCCGGATTCGGGCTACACGGCTGAAATGGTTATCCACCTGGATTCCCTCGGATACAAGGACCCTTATGGCGACATACTTGTTCTTGTCAACATCTTCGACCCGAACGGATTTACAGACAGCGTTACTACCGGCACATACTTTAAGAGCTGGTGGGGAAGCGAGTGGGGTGTAGGCATGGGAGGCAACGACCCCAAGGAGTGGAGGATCTTAAGGCTCTCGGACCCGCCTCTTAAAGACGCAGTTAAGACTGAAACCGCAATAACGCTGGACGGAAAGCTGGACGAGGCGTTCTGGGCAATGGCCGATTCAGTTGTAATTGCCGAAGGGAGCAATTCCTCTACGGGCGGCTTCTATATGCAGTGGTCCGATACAAACAATGTCTACAGGCCTAAGACAACTTCTGTTGTTAAATTTGCCCATAATGGAACGGACCTTTACGTGGGCGTCACCTCCGACGACAAGTCCGTAACCAGATGGTCCCCAGGCTGGGAAGCTGACGGCATGTTCCTCTGGATGACTAATAAGGGAGAAATCCCGGCCCCTGCGGGAAGAATGGAAATAAAAAACATGTACTTCAAAGACAGTATCGGTGCCCATACGGAATTCCAAACCAGTACGACCGTCCCAAACGGCGGAGCTGAAGGAGTGTCATTTGAACCTGTAGGTACAATTACAGATTCTGAAACAGGAGGACCCGATAAAGGCTACTCTCTTGAAACCGTTATCCATACCGATATGTTCGGTTACGCCGAGGGCGACACGGTTATGCTAAGTATATGCATGTGGGATATGCAGTACTCCGACAAGGTGGCATATTCAAAGGATACCTCCGACTATGCCCCGCACTGGTGGGGTAGTCAGTGGGTGGATAATACTTTTGAAAAGTTCTATATGTACCGCAGCGTGGTGCTGAAAGGACAGACGGCCGGGGTTCAGAATAACAGCATCGGACCCAAAGTTTATGCGCTCCTGCAGAACTATCCTAATCCTTTTAACCCGTCAACTACAATCAGGTATTCAATCCCTGTTGACGCCACGGTTACTCTGAAAGTCTTTGACGTTATCGGCCGTGAAGTTGCCCTCCTGGTGGATTCTGAGGTGAAGGCCGGCGTGCACACCGTGCAGTTTGATGCCTCCAGGCTCTCAAGCGGACTCTATTTCTACCAGATAAATGCAAACGGCTTTGTTCAGGCTAAAAAGATGATGCTGATTAGATAGCCTCTAAGGCTTACTATATTTCGCAGGGGCAGGGCCCTAAGGCTCTGCCCCTCTGAATGGTTCTGTAAATTATAATGCACTCTCTGAAATGTAATCTGTCTTCTTTTGAAAATGCACTTGGCGTTAATTAAACCAAAAAGGCCGGTATGATGAAACTTTACAGAGTTCTGAAGGTAATCCTTCCTTTACTTTTGTTCCTGGCCTCGGAAACATTTTATGCCGGACAGACCGGGAAGATTACGGGTACGCTTAAAGATAAGAAAACGGGCGAACCCTTAATGGGAGTCAACGTTTACACCGAAGATAAAAAGTACGGAACGGCTACCGATATAAACGGCTACTACGTTCTTCTTAATGTCCCTCCGGGCAGGTATACCCTAATGGCCTCAATGACAGGATACAGGACTGTAAAGGTTGAAAGTGTCGGCGTCTCGGCGGACAAAACAACTACTATCGATATACAGCTTGAGGAAACCTCAGCAGTCCTGGCTCAGGAAGTTGTAATTACGGCAGAAAGGCCCGTCATACAAAAGGATATTACTTCAAGTGAACTCTCGGTAGGATCAGAAGAAATTAAAAATCTCCCGGTTGAAAACCTTAAGGATGTCCTGCAGCTCAAAGCAGGCGTAATTACAGATGCTAACGGGGGAATACATATAAGAGGAGGCAGAACCTCCGAGGTGGGCTACCTCATCGACGGAATCCCCGTTACAGATAATTTTGCCGGGGAACAGGCCTTCGGCGTCGACGTTCAGGCTATAGAAGAGGTCAAAGTGATAAGCGGCGTCTTTAATGCCGAATACGGACAGGCAATGTCGGGTATTGTGGACGTAATTACCAAACAGGGAAGCGACAAGTTTGAAGGGAACCTTAATATCTCCTCTGGCGACTATCTTACAGGAGCCCGCAATATCTACCCCGGACTCAATAAGTTCCATCCCCTTCAGATAAACGACATTAAAGCAAACCTTAGCGGTCCGATAGAAATTTTCAGCCAAAAAGTGAGCTATTACCTGGCCTTCAGACGCTATGAAAACCAGGGGTGGATCTACGGAATAAGAAGGTTTAACCCTAAGGACAGTTCCTTTGAAAAGGGGAACGTGTTCTATATTAATGCTACGGGAGATAATAAGCTCATCCCCCTTAACGGAAACCTTGATTATAACCTTCAGGGAAAACTCAGCTTTAATATCCTTAACCCGCTGAAGTTTTCGGACCTGTTTTTGTTTGACGATTCAACACATCAGTATTATGACCACCTTTATAAGTACGACCCGGACGGGCTGCCGAAAAACTACGGCAGGACGTACAATAATATTGTTACGCTTACTTATGTTTTTACTCCAAGCACCTATGCTACTCTTAAGCATTCATTAAGATATTCTGAAAGCAAAGCCTACGTTTATCCGGATATAAATGATCCGCGCTATGCAAACCCCCAGCTCCTGCAGCAGATGACAGGTTATGCTTTCTATACGGGCGGGACCAAAATGGTCCATTATAAAAGGGGTACAACTACAAATATTATAAAAGGGGACCTGGAAAGCCAGGTGAACCGATATAACGAGGCCAAAACAGGTTTCGAACTCAGATTCAACAAAATTAACCTCGATAACCAGACTGCAAAGTACAGGGATACGGTCTTAATCTTTGACGTAAACCAGTTCTTTAATGAAGGCTATTTTTCCTACAGGCCCTTCAGCATGGCTTTCTACCTCCAGGATAAAATTGAATACGAAAGCATTATTATAAATGCCGGAATAAGATACGACTACTTTAATTCCAAAGGGCTCATCCCCACAGACCCAAGGGACCCTGAAAACAGCCCCAAAGTCCGGACAAAGGCTCAGAACCAGTTTAGCCCAAGAATAGGTATTGCATTCCCCATATCTGCCGACGGCACAATACACTTCAGCTACGGGCACTTTTTCCAGATCCCCCCGCTGGAATTTCTCTACGCTAACCCTAACTTCAGGGTCGCGCCGGGAGGGCTTTATACGCTTATGGGTAATGCAAACCTGAAGGCCCAGTCAACTGTAGCCTATGAAGTGGGGCTCCATTATTCATTTTTTAATACGCTGGGACTTGAAGTAATCGGCTACTTTAAGGATATGACAAACCTACTTGGAACGGAAATTCATGATACCTATATCGGGGGCGACAGGTATGCCGTTTACGCAAACCGCGACTACGGACAGACAAAAGGCATCACAATCTCGCTTTATAAAAGACCAACGGCTTCGGATAACGTCTCGGTCTCGCTCGACTATACATTCCAGAGCGCTCAGGGCAATGCCTCAGATCCAAATGACGCATTTAATAAGATGCAGAAAAATAAAAAGCCAAATATTCAGGTGATTCCCCTGGACTGGGACCAGACCCATACGGTCAACCTTTCACTGTTCTATATAGTCCCGAATAATTTTAACCTCGGGATAATTGCAAAGTATGAAAGCGGATTCCCGTTTACTCCTGAATACCAGAACCTGGAGACCAGCTTTGAGAACTCTTCCCGAATGCCGAATAAGATTAATGTCGACCTTCAGCTGAACAAAGACCTGATAGTTTCAGAAAAAAACAGCGTTTCGCTTTACCTTAAAGTCTATAACCTTTTTGATTCAAGAAATGAAACAAACGTCTTCCGGGATACCGGGCGCGCGGGCTATTCACTAGTAAGCCAGTACACTCCTCAGGACCAGGGGGTTAACACCCTGAGTGAGTTTTTAACCAGACCGGACTATTACTCGGAACCCAGGAGAATTGTCCTGGGACTTAATTATAACTTCAATTTTTAATGCGGATTTAAAATGAAGACGAGTAAAGCCTTTTTTATTTTTCTGCTCTTTCTTCCAATTTGTGCCGAAACCATTGCACAAATCCACGTTCCCATGGATATGCGCGGAAACAGGAAATACAGGAAGGAAGGAATTCATAACGGGAACAATGTTGAAACCCTTTTCTATAACTTCGGCGAGGTGGCCTGGTGGGGGCGCCAGCCCTCGGGAGTCTGGCCCAAGGGAAGCGGGCACTCTTATATGGATGGAATTACACCCATTGTTGTGGCTGAAGTTAATAGTGCCGCCGGAACTGCAATACACATTGATGAGGCGGGTTACAGAGAAAATATGGACGTCTCTCCTACAGGAATAGAGCGCGGCTGGCAGCCGCGGCCCGGATACGTAAATACCAACCAGGATGAAATTGCAATGAGCGATAAGCCCAAAACCTGGCCATCCAAATGGGCCGATAAGGATGACTCGTGGGATGGGTACTGGGACGGGTACTTTGGCAAAAGAACCAACGCCGACCAGGAAAGCTGGTTTGTTGTGGATGACCAGGCAGACGACGGGCAGGACTACTACCCCGACTCCACTGACCGCACAAGGCGCGGCCTGGGGCTCAAAATGGGCGTCAGGGGATTCCAGTGGTCCAACCTCCTGGCTCAGGACCTAATCTTCTGGCACTATGAAATTACAAATGAGGGCACCCACAATTACGATAAAATAATTTTCGGGATGTACGTCGACTGCGGCGTCGGCGGGCAGAATGACAGCAACGACGACCTGGCTAACTTTGATACACTGAATAATATCGCCTATAGCTGGGACTATAACGGCATTGGCGACGGGGGCTGGGGACCTACAGGCTACGCCGCCTACGCTTTCCTGGAAAGCCCCGGAAACTCCACCAACGGAATTGATGACGACCACGACGGCATGACGGATGAATCGCGTGAAGACGGAATTGATAATAATAAAAACTGGAACCCGGAGACCGACGACGTAGGCCTGGACGGAATACCCGGAACGGGCGACTTCGGTGAAGGGGACGGAAAACCGACCTCCGGCTGGCAGATGCCGGGATTGGTGCCGGGCGCACCAACAGGACCCGTTAACCGCTACGGCCTTATTGATACAAACGAGCCCGGTGAACCTGATATGGACAAAACCGATAAGGATGAGTCGGATCAGATCGGCCTTACCGCATTCGACGGATTCTATGTCGGCAGCGGCGTCGTCTTTAGAAATGACGACATAATCTGGGAGAGAATGTCTTACCACCATTTTGTTACACAGACCCTCTTCGGCAACGTGGCGTTCTTATTCGGCTCCGGACCCTTTATCTTAAGATCCGGCTCTACAGAAAGATTTTCCCTTTGCCTCGTCTTCGGGCAGGACCTGCCGGCAATTCAAAGAAATAAGAATACCGTGCAGAGCATCTACAACAATAATTATAATTTTGCCCGCCCGCCCGATAAACCGGAGGTTACGGCTGTAGCCGGAAATAAAAAAGTTACACTCTACTGGGATAATAAGGCTGAAAAATCTTACGACTCTTTCCTTAAGAAATATGACTTTGAGGGGTATAAAATCTATAAGAGCACGGACCCGGGTTTCCTGGACGCAAGGGTGATTACTGACGGCTACGGCGACCCGTCCCTTTTTAAGCCCGCGGCACAGTTTGACATTCAAAACGACGTCAAGGGGTTTTTTCCGCTCGACTTCCACGGCATAAAGCTTTATATGGGGGACAATAAGGGGCTGCAGCATTCATGGACGGATAATGACGTAATGAACGGACAGACATACTTTTATGCCGTCGTGTCCTACGATAAGGGGGATGCCTCAATCGGGCTATATCCTTCCGAAGTTACCAAAGTCGTAATCCGCGACCTTGCAGGTAACGTTACCTTGGACAAGAATACCGTTATGGTTACTCCGGGAACACCTGCACTGGGCTATGAGGAGCCGGGCTTAAAAGACACCATTAGCCACACCTCGGGCTTTGCTACGGGAAACGTGTGGACTAAAGTAATAGACCCCTTTATGGTTGAAAATAAAAACTACCTTGTAAGGTTCGACAGCAAGTCACACAAAGACACTATTTCATACTCCGTCTATGTGGTTCAGGACGGGGATTCAGCTCTTATAATTAAGGACTCCCCGTACACACAGGGTGAAGATGCAAACCCTTTGTTTCAGGGCCTCAGGCTTTTTGTTCAGAACGATACCGTGGGATTTTTAGATCAGAGATCGGGCTGGCGGAACAAGGCATCCAACCTGATCATAGTCGGCAAAAAGATACTCCAGGGAAAACCCCCTTCGGAAGGCTTCCCTTCAAGCTATGAATTAAGAGTGGGAGCGCCCGACTCCTCATGGCGCTTCGGCTACAGGGCGGCTACAAATTTCCAGATCTGGGATAAATACACAGGCACAAAAGTAAGATATGAGCTCAGGAAACCCGCGGCCTATAAGTACGGCGAGCTCGAGGCGGGGGACGTTGTAAACGTATGGCAGCAGATAAATAATACATGGAAACAAGTCTGGGAGTTCGACTTTGTTGCCCCTACCGGCGGCGCTTTAGCGGTTAAACCCGACTCTGGCGCCGTTGCAGATCTCATAATCGGAACACCTTTTAAGTCGGGTGACACATATACCTTTACAACCACGGCACAGAAGGTGAGCCAAAGCCTCGCTTCAGCACAGCTTGACAGGATTGCCGTCGTCCCGAACCCTTACGTCGGCGCCGCACGCTGGGAATCTCAGAGACTGACAAATTCAGGACGGGGGGAAAGGAGAATCTACTTTATAAATCTCCCCCAAAGCTGTGAAATCAGAATCTTTACCATTAGCGGGGACCATGTAATTACGCTTTATCACTCTTCTAATGAGTTAAATGGCAAGGAAGGCTGGGATCTGACTTCCAGCGAGGGGCTCGACGTTGCCCCCGGGATCTACATTTTTCACGTCAGTTCACCGGGGCTGCCGGATAAGATAGACAAGTTTGCACTAATTAAGTAAATGAAGTCAAAATGAAAAAGATTTTTGTTATTCTCTTCTTTTTGTGCCTTACCACGCTCATCCGCTCTCAGGTCTTCAGCGGCACAACCTCCGGGCAGTTCCTTAAAATTGAAGCCGGGGCCAGGGCAGTTGCAATGGGAGGTGCATTCGTCTCCCGTGCAAACGACGCCAGCGCCGTCTACTGGAATCCAGGCGGAATCCCCAGGCTTGAGGGAAGTAAAGCTTATTTTACGCATAACTTCTGGCTTGCTGATACAAGACACGACTTTGCCGCCGTAGTAATTAAGCTTAATGATATGCACTCACTTGCCGTAAGCTATACCTCGCTTACAATGGCGGATATGAACGTGAGAACTGAGGTTTTTCCCGAAGGCACCGGTGAACTCTTCAGCGCCTCGGACTATTCTATTGGCCTTAGCTACGGGCTCAACCTTACGGACCGCTTCAGCATAGGCTTTACAGGCAAATATGTCGGAGAGTCCATTTGGCATATGTCTGCCTCCGCATTTGCCCTTGACGTGGGCGTGATTTATATAACTCCCATTGAAGGCCTCCGCATGGGAATGAGCGTCTCAAACATCGGAGGCAAAATGGCATACGACGGAAGCGACAATTTCGTCAACTACGACTTTAATCCCGCCCTTACGGGTAATAACGATAAGATCTTTGCCGAACTTAAAATGGATAGCTGGACGCTTCCCTTGTTCTTTCGTTTCGGCATTTCAATGGACATCTTAAAAGATGAATATAACAGCATAACCCTTAGCGCTGATGCCAACCACCCGAATGATTACGGCGAAAGCATAAATACAGGCTTTGAATATGGCTTCAGGGAAAGGGTATTCTTAAGGGCAGGCTATAAGTCGCTTTTTAAGAAAGAAAGCGAGGAAGGGCTTACAGCAGGAGCGGGGCTTGTCTACTACCTGACGGAACAGATGCCAGTTAAGGTGGATTATGCATACGCAGACTTTGGACGGCTTAAAGCCATTCACCGCTTCTCAGTTGAAATCGGGTTCTGACCCCTTCTGATTTTTTAGCCTTAGATCAATAAGAGGTAAAATGGAAAAAACTCATACTGAAAATCTCTTTGAAACAAAATACGGTATGTTCTCTGCCGCAGGGGATGAATATGTAATTAAATCTCCCAAAACCCCTAAGCCGTGGATAAACGTAATTTCAAACGGGGACTACGGACTTGTAATCTCACAGGCCGGAGGAGGCTTCAGCTTTAAGACCCATTCTGAATTTAACAGAATTACTCGCTGGCACCAGGACCTTATTAAGGATGACTGGGGAAAATACATCTATGTAAAAAACGACCTCACGGGCGAGGTCTTCTCTCCCACGTGGATGCCGGTTAAGGCTGAACCCGGCTTTTTTGAATGCCGCCACGGCCTGGGATACACAACTTTTACTTCTGAATATAAGGGGATCAATGTTACGTTAACAATGTTTATCCCGTTTGGGCAGAATCTTGAGATCTGGGACGTAAAGGTAAAAAATAACTCTGGCAGGAAGGCTGAACTCTCATTTTATAACTATTTTGAGTGGTGCCTGGGCTCTTCAGGGGACTTCCACAGGGAGTTCCACAGGACTTTTATTGGAACCAGGTTCGACAGGAAACTTAACGCAATTGTAGCGGGAAAAAGACTCTGGGATATCCCGCTTGAAAGTCGCGGGCACTGGAACACTGAATACGCCTATAAGGCCTTCTTTTCTTCCAGCAGGACTGCAGAGTCTTTTGAATGCGATAAGGAGATGTTTCTGGGGCAGTACGGCAGCACCCAAATGCCTTTGGAGGTCGCAAATGGCAGCCTTTCTCAGTCCTCAGGCAGCTCATATGACCCCATAGGATCGCTTCATATTAAGGTTTCACTGGGCACTGGCGACTCTGAAAGATTTCAGTACTTCCTGGGACTCTCAGAAGAAGAAAAAGAAATTAAAAATATTCTGGAGAAATATAATACTGACAAAAGTATAGATGAAGCTTTTAGTGACGTAAAAAAGACCTGGAAAGGTATGCTCTCTCCGCTTGAAATCAATACACCTGACTATGCGATGAACCTCATGACTAATACTTGGCTTCCTTATCAGGCAATATCCGGAAGACTCTGGGCCAGGACAGCTTATTACCAGCAGAGCGGCGCCTTTGGCTTCAGGGATCAGCTCCAGGACAGCCTGGTTTTTCTTCCCCTTAAGGCTGAAATGACACTAAACCAGATCTGTTACCACGCGCGCCACCAGAAACCTGACGGCACAGTGCTTCACTGGTGGCACCCAATTACGGATACAGGCCTCGAGACAATTATGACAGACGACCTCCTGTGGCTCCCGTTTTTAATCATAAGTTACATAAATGAAACAGGCGATTATTCAATTCTGAAAATAAAAGAGCCTTTCTACGGCGGGGAAAAAAATCCCCGAAGCCTGCTTGAACATTCGATGAGGGCAATAGACAGGGTCCTGGAAAGAATGAGCAGAAGAGGGCTTCCTTTAATCGGCGCAGGGGACTGGAACGATGGCCTTAGCGCCGTGGGCCTCGACTGGAAAGGTGAATCCATCTGGCTTGCAGAGTTTCTTTATTATGTACTTACCAGGTTTTCCTCTCTTCTTAAAAACTTCGGGAAGAAGAAAAAAAGTGAGGAGTATGAAAAAAGCGCAATCAGGCTAAGGAAAGCATTTGAAAAATATGCCTGGGACGGGGAGTGGTTTTTCAGGGCGACAAAAGATTCATTGGAGAAAATTGGAAGCAGGGAGAACAGTGAGGGGAAAATTTACCTTAATGCACAGTCGTGGGCTGTTATTTCTGGTATAACAACTAAAGAAAGAATGACTTTGGCAATGGACGCTGTGGAAAAATATCTTATGAAAGATTTTGGACCCCTTCTTTTATTCCCGGCTTATTCCAAGCCCGACAAGTTTATAGGATACTTATCGCGCTACGCACAGGGTAAAAGGGAAAATGGCGGGGTCTATATGCACGCTGCCGCCTGGTCAATCCGGGCCTTAAGCCTTTTGGGACGCAATGGTAAAGCCTATGAGGTCTTTAGACGCATATGCCCGATCTTTAACGCCCTGGAGCCTGAGCGCTACCAGTCTGAACCGTACGTAACTCCCGGAAATATTGACGGCCCTGAGTCTGCTTTTTACGGAAGAGGGGGCTGGACGTGGTATACCGGTTCTGCGGCATGGCTCCAGAAGGTGATTGTGGAAAATATACTGGGCATTAAAGCCACCGAAGAGGGACTTGTAATTTCTCCATGCATACCGGAGGAATGGGACGGCTTTTCCATCAGGCGCACATTCCGCGGCACAGTTTACCATATTAAGGTCATGAACCCCCTCCACACATCAGGAGGAGTAAAATCTGTCTGCATTGACGGCAGGCCTTATGAGAGGAACATAATCCTGCCGCAGAAAAATAAAGAGGTTAAGGTGGAAGTAACTCTGGGTTAGAAACAACATTCATAACATAAAGGCTTTATATGCACAAGCTATTTACAATTATTATTTTATTTTCCGGGCTTTGCGCTAATGTATTTGCACAGGACTATATATTCTTCAGCGACAGCCCCGACAAGGTGTTTTATGACTGGAGCTGGGGCTTTGCCTCAGGCCCCAGTAGCGTGGAAAGAGTTGGTGAGAAGTTCCCCGTCGATACTGCACACCACTACCAGGGAACAAACAGCCTTCGCCTTCACTGGAAGTCCAGCACGGGAGGGGACTGGGGAATTGCTGTAGCCCAGATGGGTACCCCCTGGCCCGTCCATGACGTAACAAAAATGGACTCCCTTGCTTTATGGGTTTATGCACAGGATTCCGTTAAAAAGACGGACCTGCCGCTTCTTTACCTTGAGGACAATACAAACAAAAAGTCAAGCCGCGTTATGCTTTCCGAAGTTGGTATTGACCTTCCGGCAGGGAAGTGGACAAAGCTTCATGTCCCATTGTCGCTTTTTACCCCGGGAAGCCAGGGCGCGGACCTCACAATAATTAAAACAATTTTCTTCGGACAGGATAAGGCCGACGGGGTGGAGCACTTCTTATTTCTGGATGATATAAGAATGTCTTCTTCTGGACCATCCAACGATTCAATACCGCCAGCAGTGCCTTCGGGCATTAAAGCCAAAGGGTTCGACAGCCATATAGATATCCTTTGGTCCGCAAATTCTGAAGGAGACCTCGCGGGATATAACGTCTATAAGCAGGAAGGAACAGTATTTAAGCTTATTGCCGCAACAGGCAAAGATGACCACGTGTATACCGACTTCGTGGGATCACAGGGCCTGACAGGTACATATAAGGTTTCTGCCGTTGACGCAAAGGGGAATGAGTCCGGCCTGTCGCAGGAGGCCTCAGCATCAACAAAGGCGCTCACAGACGACGAAATGCTCTCAATGCTTGAGGAAGCCACATTCCGCTACTTCTGGGACTATGCCAACCCCTCAAGCGGAATGGCAAGAGAGCGTACGGGCTCGGGCAATACCGTAACCTCAGGGGGTAGCGGAATGGGTATTATGTCCATACCCGTAGGAATTGAACGCGGCTTTATTACGCGTGAAGAAGGTATAAACAGGATGATCAAGATACTGAATTTCCTTACCACTGCCGACAAATTCCACGGCGCGTTCCCTCACTGGATGGACGGCTCGACGGGTAAGGTGATCCCTTTTAGCCAGTACGACAACGGAGGCGACCTGGTTGAAACCGCATACCTGATGCAGGGTCTCCTGACGGCAAGGCAGTATTTTAATAAAGCCACTACGGGAGAAAATATTGTAAGGGTTCTCTCTACAGCCCTCTGGGAACAGGTGGAGTGGAACTGGTACCTTAAGGACTCTTCAGGCACAGTTCTTTACTGGCACTGGTCGCCTGACTACAAATGGCAGATAAATATGCCGATCAGGGGTTGGAATGAAACCATGATTACTTATCTTCTGGCCATCGCCTCGCCCACACACCCGATACCCGCAGGTGATTACGAAAATGGCTGGGCTAACAGCAGCAGCTACAAAAACGGGAAGTCGTTCTACGGGTATCCTTTATATGTCGGAGCAGATTACTTCGGTCCATTGTTCTTTGCGCACTATTCATTCCTTGGATTTGACCCGAGAGGCAAAAAGGACAAGTATGCAAATTATTTCATCAATAACAGGAATGCCACTTTAATTAACAGGGCATACTGTATTGAAAACCCGAAGAAGTTTGCAGGGTATAACGACGTTACCTGGGGGCTTACGGCAAGCGATGACCCTGAAACCGGTTATGCTGCCCATGAGCCGGTTAAAGTCGACAACGGGACGATTGCCCCCACGGCGGCACTCTCATCAATGCCTTATACACCTAATGAATCCATTGCAGCATTTAAGAACTTTTACCATACCTACGGAGCAAAGCTCTACGGCCCCTACGGCTTCAAGGATGCCTTTAACGTCCAGAAAGACTGGTTCGACAACAATTACCTCGCAATCGATGAAGGCCCCATTATAATTATGGTGGAAAACTTCAGATCGGGACTCCTCTGGAAGAACTTTATGGCAAACAGCGAAATTGCTCCCATGCTGGAAAAAATAGGATTTGTTGCTGACACAACTACCTCCGGAATAAAAGATGAATATGCCAAGTCCATGACATTTGAGTTAAGAGGGAGCTATCCTAATCCATTTAACTCCTCAGCCAGAATTGAATTTATTCTTCCTGAACGCCAGAAAGTGGACATAACGGTTTTTGACGTGCTGGGCAGGAAGGTAAAAACACTTATAAATGATATGATGGAAAAAGGGAAGAACTTCATTTTCTGGAATGGTGAAAACGGCAGGAAAGAAACCGTAAGTTCGGGAATTTATATTTATATAATACGCACCGCCGGCATGCAACTCTCAGGTAAGATGATGCTTCAGAAATAAAACGCACCTGATCAATAGTCGCATACCTCCTCAGGAGTGGCTATAATTTATTTCATTCAGATGCCGCGGTCAGCGGCATCATATCGATAGCCACCGGGCACAGTGGGAAATTAGCAAATGTGCCCCCAAGAATATATATTTGTACCGTCATCTATTATTCACATTTACCGGAAGGTGTTTCATTGAAAGTAAGAATTTTCCTGTTCCTCTTTCTTTCTTTATTGATTTTTTACGCGCAGCTCCAGGCACGTGTAGCTGTCTTTTCTGCTGCAATTGAGCTCAGGCAGCCAAATGACAGCCTCCCTGAAAAGGGTACAAAGAAAAAGTGGCCGGTAAGAATTGCTGAATCCTTTATCAACCGCCACGCTGCAAGTGAGATTTATGACAGCCTTTATTGCGGTAAATGGACTTATGAGCAGGGAATGATGCTTGAAGCCCTGCACCAGATGTGGCTTTTTAATCATGATGCGAAATATCTTACCTATATTAAAACCAATGTCGATATGTTTATCGGCGGCGACGGATCGATAAGGACTTATAATTATGAAGACTTTAACCTCGAAAACATAAATACCGGAAGACAGCTCCTGTTTCTTTATTCTCTGAATAAAAATAAGAAATACAAAGCCGCTGCAGATACACTGATGAAACAGCTGAAAAATCAGCCAAGAACGAAAAGCGGCTTTTTCTCTGATAAGAAAAATTGCCCCTCTAAGTTATCTCTCGAAGGGCTCTATATGTATAAGCCTTTCTACGCACAGTATTCCAGGATGTTCAGACAAAATAAAAATTTTAACGATATTGCCAGACAGTTCATACTGATAAAAGAAAAAACACTTGATACCAAAACCGGGCTTTTACAAAATGCTTGGGATGAAAACCTTCAGACGGGAGGGGCTGACACAATAACCGCGAAAGCTCCTGGCTTCTCAGCCCGGGCAATGGGATCTTACGCCATGGCGCTTATAGATGTGCTGGACTATTTCCCGAAGAATCACCCCAAGCGCAAAGAACTTGTTAAAATCCTTAGAGAGCTATCAGAAGCTCTCCTGAAAGCAAGGGATGAAAACTCCCTCTGGTACGAAGCAGTCGGTCAGGGTGTACAAAATGACAGCTATCTTGAAGCCTCCTCAAACTATATGATTGCCTATGCTTTTGCAAAGGGAGCTAATAAGGAGTACCTGGAGAGGAAATACCTGAAATTTGCAAAGGAAACTTTCATTGGCGTAGCAGGTAAATTTGCATCAGTGGACGAAATGGGCCGCATAGATTTTCATAAAGCCGGCGGTGGAACTGCGCTTAAAGAACTGGGTACTTTTCTCCTTGCAGCAATTGAACTTGAAAAAGCTGAAATGCTAAGAAAAGAAGATGACCTCTTTCCGGTAAAAAGCAAAATTACTAAATTCTAAAACTGAAAGGCCCGTAAAGTTATTTGTGACTTCTAGGACCTTAACATAAATTATTCAGGAAGATATTTCCTGCAAATATTAACTGTCTTCCATAAATTCTACATGAAGTATGTTGTTGTTGATTGCTACAACATTGATCCAGGATGCCTCCTTAAAATTAAGCTGATTGTCCACCATCGCAAGACGGTAGCAGTCCTGTAGAAATTTTTCCGCAGTGTTCGGATTACTGAAAACAGGGATAGTCTGATCCAGGTACTCATTGTTTAAGACACCCTCAATTGATTCTGCGCAGTACCTTCTCTCAAAACCAAGCTTTTTGCCGATGTCCATGATAAATCTTCTTTCACTTTCTGTAATGTCACGGTCGACCGCCGCCAGGATTATCAAGCCTCTTAAGTAGTTGCTTTCATCCTGAGTAAACATAAAACCTCCTTGTAAATATTAGAACTTCCGGAGCCCATCCCTGGGGAATTTTACAAAAATGTTGTTTTCTTCCGGATGGAGCTGTGCCGGATTGGAGATTGAATCCTGTTCCTGAATTTTGACCTGAAAAAAGAGGAGCCTTTATAACAGCCTTAAGCGGTATATTTGTCATTTCTCCACGAGAGAAATTGTTTTTAGTTCTGCCTGTAATATTAATAAATATTACATAAAATAACACACAAAAGAAATGCACTTTAGTGACGTGCATCTCATGCTTTAAGAAATTCTCAAATTTATCTTTACCTTCCCTCTTTACATGCTCATTAGGCCCGGTGCTATCCTGAAGTAGACTTCTACAGAAAAGGGATTTTTGCCATAGAGATACTCAAGTGCCCCCGAAGTTGTAAAGAGGCTCGCCTGAAGGCCAAGCCTCAGACTGCTGCCTGCAAAATGCAGCAGGGAATAGTTGCCCCCGATTGTTACTGCGTTTATAGGGAATATCCTCATATGCTCAAAGTCATGAAGGTCCAGCTCTTCAGCCGATTTCTCAATCCATTCATATCTTCCGTATATTGCAAAGCTCATAAAGTCCAGATCCGATTCCAGCGTTACCGAATGCTCTTTGTCTTCGCTTCCCAGGTAATTATAGCCCCAGATTACGGCGGAGCTGAGGAACTGTCCCCCTGATAGTTTCATGCTGTGCAGAACCGAAGCCGTTGCTCTGTGAATGTTTTCTTCCGGGTGCAGGCTCTCGGGACTTTTAATGAATGCGTATGAAGTCTGCAAGGAGAATTCATACGTGGGGTTTAGGGAGATTCTCCCTGAATATGAATCGAACTTAGGCTTATCAAAGTTGTACCTGTTTTCATTGGGCTCACGCCCGGTAAAGGATGAGGCTTCTATCTTAAAATTATAAAGCCTGAGGCCGAGCGTTGCCGTGCCGAATGTTATGTGTGTCGCATCCTGCCAGTGGTGGCCAATAGGGGAGTCGGGATTGTCCTGTGCAGACGGGCGGTGCATAAAGGCAACAGGACCTATTGCAGGCTCCCCGGGATAACCAACGTATGCGCTAAGAGCAAAGTTACGGCTGAAGCTGTACGTGTATTCAGCCGCAAGCTCGCTGAAAAGGTCATGCGGGTGCTGCCTGTCCACTAAGGGCCTGCCCTCATAAGTCTCCCCGGACTGGAATAAAAGCGGATATCCGCTACCTCCAACAAAAAGGGGATCTAAAGACATCATTAAGGAAAGCTTAAGCCTGCTTTCTTTGTTCAGGCCCTTTTCTGCCATTACCATAAACCAGTCCGGGGCGTCAAACTTTGAAGCTCCGCGGCCGCCTTTTTTTGTCACGTCCTGAGAGTTGTACCTTAAGAAAAAATTGCCGTGGAACATTAACATCCAGCTTCCCGGACTTGTCAAATATCCGTACATGGGAGAGGACTTGGGAAGCCAGCTTGTGCCTGAGCCTGCAAGGAAAGGCTCAGCGCTTTTTCCCATAGAGCCCATTTTGTGCATATCCATATTCATTTTGTTGCCCATCTGCATAACCGTATCTTTCCCCATCTGCATAGTGGTGTCTTTCTCCATGTGGTGCATATGTTCCTGCGGCATAATAAAGGTAAAAGGCAGCAGCAGCAGCACCATGGCAAAAGACCTCAATTCTCTCATCTCCTCCTCACCAATGGATTTATATCCTATCAGTAGCTCTTATTAATTTTTAACAGCCTTGCGTTAATTGCTACAATTACGGTGCTGGCCGACATCAATACTGCGCCAAGCGCCGGGCTTAATAAAATCCCCATTTTGTAAAGCACCCCTGCTGCAAGTGGAATTGCAACGATATTGTATCCCGCTGCCCACCAGAGGTTTTGTATCATTTTTTTATAAGTTGACCTCGAGAGCTCAATTACTGCTGCAACATCATTCGGGTTATTTTTAATAAGAATTACGTCTGCTGTTTCAACTGCCACGTCGCTTCCGGCCCCGATTGCAATTCCCACGTCTGCCTGTGCAAGCGCAGGGGCGTCATTGACTCCGTCACCCGTCATGGCCACTGTATACCCCTCTTTCTGTATTTCCTTTATCTTTCCGGACTTCTGATCTGGAAGAACCTCAGCAATGAAACTATCAAGCCCCAGTTCATCTGAAACAAACTTTGCCGTCTGAGCGTTGTCTCCTGTCAGCATGTAGGATTTTACTCCCATCGACCTGAGTTTCCCAATAGCTTCTTTGGATTCACTCCTTATCCTGTCGCCAAGTGCAATTGCCCCTATAAGATCATTGTCAATAAGAACAAATACTACGGTTTTCCCCTGTGACTGCAGCTTCTCTATTTTACCTTCATCATATGCTATTTTTTCCTCGCTTAGATACCCCGGGCTTACGACTCTGACACTTTTGCCTTCAATAGTTCCTTCAATCCCTTTTCCTGTAATGGAGTTGAAGTCCTGCACTTTGTAAGTCTCTTTGGCAGATTCAGCAATCCCTTTTGCAATCGGGTGCTGGGAGTTTGCTTCAACAGAAGCTGCATATTTCAAGATCTCATCATCCCTGAAACTATTTGAAAAATTAACTACGTCTGTTACGCCGAAATTCCCTTCGGTCAGCGTGCCCGTTTTATCAAAAACTATGGCTGTAATTTTCCGGGCACTTTCGAAGGCGGTCCTGTCCCTTATCAGAAAACCGTTACCTGCGGCAATGCTTGTAGAAACTGCAACTACCAGCGGTACGGCAAGTCCCAGCGCGTGAGGACATGCAATTACCATAACCGTAACCGTCCTTTCCAGTGCAAAGGCGGTGTCGTAGGATGCAAGAAAATTCCAGAGGAAGAAGGTAATTACTCCTCCCAATATTGCTGCGACTGTCAAAATGAAAGCCGCCCGGTCGGCCAGGTTCTGAGTCCTCGACTTACTCTGCTGGGCCTCCTGTACAAGCTCTATTACCTGCGAAAGGAAGGAGTCTTTTCCCATCCTTTTTATCTTTACGGTCACAGAACCCTCGCCGTTTATGGAGCCTCCAATAACTTCACCCCCGGCCTCTTTTGAAACAGGCCTGGCCTCACCCGTAAGCATCGACTCATTTATGAATGTCTTGCCCTCAATTATGTCCCCATCGGCTGGAACTTTCTCACCCGGCTTAATTAAAATTTTATCGTTAACCTTAAGCTCTTCCAGCTCAACATCCTTAAGCGTGCCGTCATCCATTACTTTATGGGCCTCTGAAGGCAATAGCTTTGCAAGTTCTTCGAGAGCACGTGAGGCGCTCATGACAGACCGCATTTCAATCCAGTGCCCCACAAGCATAATGTCTATTAATGTCGCCAGCTCCCAGAAGAATACTTCGCCTCTGAGGCCGAAGGCAACGACGCTGCTGTAAACATAAGCCGTCGTAATTGCTACAGCAATTTAAGTCATCATGCCGGGCATTCTCTTAATCCGGAGCTCCTCATATATCCCTTTTAAGAAGGGGAAGCCCCCGTAGAAGTAAATTACGCTTGAAAGGACAAATAATAAGTAAATATCCCCGCTGAACCTAATGGAGTTGTCCAGGCCCAGAAAATGCTGAATCATAGGTGAAAGAACCAGTACGGGAATGGTAATAACTAAAGAAATCCAGAACCTCCGCTTAAAGTCTTCAATCATCCCTTCATGCCCGGCATGTCCATTATGCCCTTTGTGCTCTTCGGCATGAGAAGCATGCTCCATTTCCATCCGGGAATGCTCTTTTACTTCACTTACATGATCCATATGGTGGTGGCCGTGCCCGTTATGACTTTCGTGTGTGTACTTTGTATGCTTGTCGTGTGAGTGATCCATAATCCCTGTTCTTTTAATTAAAATCTAAGCTGCATATTTACCGGCTGAAGCACCGGTTTTCTTAAGAAGCCCCCCATAAGAGGTGGCTGATAACGTAATAATATCCGGTTGGCCCCCTTTAGCAAGGCAAAAAATCAGCATAGAAGCTGGATAAAAGCGGAATCCGGGAATTAAAAAAGTGGATTTTCTGTTATTCCTTCTGAATGATGCGGCATAATAAAGAGCGGAATAAAATTGAACAAAAGTTTACTTTTAATTATATATTGGACTATAATTTTATACATTAACAGGAATATCCTTCTTACCTTCATTAAAGAGTAATATGAAACCCGACATAACAGACCTTATTTTTTTAATATCCACTGTGCTTGGCGCTATAGGGCTTAGTGTAATTATATATTCCAGGGAGAAGGGGAACAATAGCAGCAGGCTTTTCCTTCTGACGCTGGTGCTTGTGGTGGGTTATATTATCTCCCACGGAATCCATTTCCTTATTATGACCATGGGGGACGTGACTATCCTGGATAAGTCGTGCCATTCCTTCCTTCTTCTTATCAACATGAGCCTGACATTTTTTGCCTGGAACTTCCCAAGGGAGAGGAAAATAAGCCTTGTAAAGGCATCCGTTATCCTCATCCCCTCGGTAATAGTCCTGGCGATGCTCTGGGGAGGATATCTTGTAAAACAGTCGCATGCGCATCACAATCACTTCCAGCCCCAGTTTACGGCTTTATACCCGGTTTTTATAGCCTGGTACCTGTTCCTCCTGGCATTCTCGGCCATCATTCTTATAAGAAGGTATAAAAAGGAGCCTTCCAGACAGATAAAAATGCAGATTATAACCTTCCTCTTAGGACTTACCATTACAAACCTCACATCGTTTGTTTTCGGTATGTTAATTCCCTGGACGGTAGGTTTTTATTACCTCGTTGAGGCCAGCCCGCTGGCATTCCTGGTTGGAGTAATCATGTTTACTGCCGTTGCCGTAGGGAAATTCAACATGTTTCCCAAGGCTTTGGACCGTGTGCGTGAATTCTCCATTAACAGGAAAGTCATGCTTATAGCCCTCATCCTTGTGCCCATAATTATCATGCTGATCCAGGTGCCTCTTGGGCGCGCCGTAATGGGAATCAGCAATGAGGAATGGCTTAACTATTTTTCCTTAAGCGTTATGGGCGGACTGATTGTAAGCATCAGCATGGCAATCCTCATAAATATTGTAATTTCATACCCCTTAAAAGAGCTTAAAAACAAGGCCCTTGAGATCAAGCAGGGTGATTTTAATACTAAAGTCTCCATTAACTCAAACGATGAGCTTGGAGAGGTGGCAGAGGCATTTAATGAAATGGCGCAGACTCTGCACCAGAATTCAGAGGAGCTGAAAAGTAAGGAACAAAGAATTACACTCCTTCTTAATGCATTCGAAAAGTCCCAGGCTTCAATTGCCGTCGTGGATAAGGATGCAAAAATCCTTGAAGCTAATAAAACATTTTTCAGGCTTTTGGGTAAAGAACCCTCTGAGGTCTTGAATCAGAATATTTTATCCCTGCAGTTCAGTAATTGTAAAAGTGACGGTCTCGCAGGTGTCACCTCCGCACTTAAAAGCAGGGGAAATTATGAATGTGAAATTGAATATACCGATCCCTCAGGCCTGAGAAAGGATATCCTTGTAACTATTTCGCCTGTCGATTTTGATGATGTTAAGTACGCAGGCCATATGTTTGTGGAAGTTGACATAACAGAAAGAAAATTGCTTGAAAATAAGCTCCTTCAGGCAGAAAAGCTGGCTGCATTGGGCAAGATGTCTGCCATTCTGGCCCATGAGATCAAAACCCCGCTTACATCAATTAAAATGAATGCCGATATCCTCTCGGAAAGCCTTAAGCTGAGTGAAGAGGATGAGGATTCCTTCGGGATAATTCAAAAAGAAATTAAAAGGCTTAATAATCTTGTTAAAGAGGTCCTTCAGCTCTCACGCCAGCCTGAGCTTAACTGCTCAATGCTCGATATCCGGGAGCTCGTTGAAGACGTTAAAAAACAGTTCCAGGCAAGACTGGATGAAAGAAATATAAGCGTCATAATTGACGTCCAGCCCTGCCAGATCAGTGCCGACAAAGAAAAGCTGCGGCAGGTGTTTATAAACTTAATTGAAAATTCACTGGAAGCCATGGCTTCCGGCGGGGAGATCTTGATTTCTTCAAGACCCTCTGACCGCTTTCTCCGCATTCACGTTAAGGATACAGGCAGCGGAATCGCCTCGCCTGAAAAGGTGTTCGACCCCTTTGTGACAACAAAGGCTTCAGGTACGGGACTTGGACTTTCTATCTCCCAGAAAATTATTGAACAGCATGGCGGACAGATCAGCCTCCTTAATGCTAACAGTGGAGAGACAACATTTGAAATTTTACTACCCATGAGGGATAACAACTAATATGGAAAGAATTCTGGTAATTGATGACGACGAATCTATAAGGAAAACTATAACAAATTACCTTAAAAAACAGGGCTATGAGGCTATTTCAGCCCCCGACGGCACTTCAGGCGTCGAAATGGCTGAAAAAGAACAGATCGACCTCGTAATATCTGATATCAGAATGCCGGGCTTAAACGGCCTTGAAGTTCTGGATAAGGTCAAGGCAATGGACGACCAGGTGCAGGTGATCTTAATTACGGCTCACGACGACATGCAGTCCACGGTTCTTGCGATGCAGAAAGGGGCATATGACTATATCGAAAAACCCCTCGAAATTGAACGCCTTAAAGTAGCCGTCAAAAGGGCTCTTGAAAATAAAAAGTTAAGCGAACAGCTCTCAAGCTTCCTTACAATTGAATCCTCTGAGTATAACCTCGAAAACAATATAGTGGGCAAAACTCCCGAAATGAAGGAGGTATATAAGAAGATCGGGCAGGTTTCCTCCAGCAAGGTTACCGTCTTAATCAGCGGCGAAAGCGGCACGGGAAAAGAGCTTGTAGCCAGAAGCATTCATTATATGGGAATTACAAAAAATTATCCCTTTGTTGCGGTAAACTGCACCGCACTTTCTGAGTCGCTCCTTGAAAGCGAGCTCTTCGGGCACGTAAAGGGCTCTTTTACAGGAGCCATGAGGGATAAAAAAGGGAAGTTTGAGCTTGCAGGCGAAGGTACCATCTTCCTGGACGAAATCTCCGAGGTCTCACCCCAGCTTCAGGTGAAGCTCTTAAGGGTGCTTCAGGCAAGGGAGTTCGAGAGGGTTGGAGGCGAGGCGTCCATCCCGATGAAAGCCCGCATTATTGCCGCTACCAATAAAGATCTTACCGCGCTTGTAAATGAAGGTAAGTTCCGGGAGGACCTCTATTACCGTCTTAAAGTAGTTGATATTGAAATACCGCCTCTTAGAAAAAGGGTCGACGATATACCTCTTCTTGTAAATCATTTCCTGGGAAAGATCAATGCCGAGCTTCATAAAAATGTAAACAAGGTGACTGAAGAGGTCATGGAAACATTGAGGAGCCACGAGTGGACTGGCAACGTCCGCGAGCTTGAAAATACACTCATGCAGGCTGTAGTTTTAACGCAGGGAGACGTCCTTTTAAGGGAAAATGTGCTCATCGGAAAATCCGACTCCGCTCCCCAGAACGGCTATAGCGATAATTTAAGTCTCTCTGAAGTGGAAAAAATACACATAAAACGCGTCTTAAACGCCAATAATTGGAACAAACAGCGCACGGCTGAAATCCTCCAGATCTCCGTTCCCACACTCTACTCCAAAATAGACCAATACAAGATTATAAGGGACTAAGCTGCATACTGTGATTATAAGTTTATTACCCTTAAATTATTTAAACATACCTTTAAATAATTTAAGGGTTTTTATTTCATGCCCCCTAAATTCCGCCAAAATCCGCCATTTTACAGTGGCACAATCCTTGCACAAACATTATCAAAAATCTAATTGAGTTTTTATATGCTTGTGCAAATAATTTTAATCCTCGGTTACGCTTTTATTGTAACTCTCTTTATAGCGGGTTTTACATATCTGGTTAAAACCTATATTAAGAAACCCGAAGCTGGTAAGCCCTTCAGCTATAAAGACCGGCATTCAAGGGTCTCCAGGCCGGCAGGAAAATACAATTAGATAATAAAAGTTTGGGTTCTATAAAAATAATTGGAAATAACGGAAATAAAGCTTTAGCACACGGCGTATATCTCAAAAGTGCTAAACAGGAGTCAGCTAATGATCGAAAAATTAATTGAGTGGAGTGCAAAGAACAGGTTCATCGTAATCCTTATCTACCTGATCGTTATAGGATTCGGTATTTATAGCGTCGTTAACCTGCCTGTAGATGCAATTCCCGACTTGTCTGAAAATCAGGTGATTATCTATACTGAGTGGATGGGCCGCTCGCCTGAAATTATTGAAGACCAGGTAACTTTCCCTATCACTACAGGGCTTCAGGGCCTGCCGGGCGTTAAGGCCGTTAGGGCAAATTCAATGTTCGGCATGTCTTTCGTTTTTGTAATTTTTGACGATAACGTCGATACTTATTTTGCCAGAACAAGGGTCCTGGAGCGCCTGAACACAGTCCAGGCACAGCTTCCTCAGGGCGTTGTTCCTTCTTTAGGGCCTGACGGCACGGGCGTGGGACACGTATTCTGGTATACACTTGAAGGCAAAGGCTACGACCTTGGTACTTTAAGGTCGGTGCAGGACTGGTACGTTAGATACAAACTTGCCTCAGTAGACGGCGTTGCCGAAGTTGCCTCAATAGGCGGCTTTGTAAAACAGTACCAGGTGGACGTCGACCCGATGAAGCTTAGAGCATATAACCTTACGGTTTCTGACGTCGTAAACTCCATTCAAAGGACAAACAACGAAGTCGGAGGCAACATTATTGAAAGAAACGACGCCGAGTACTTCGTGCGCGGCCAGGGCTACATTAAAAGCAAGGAAGACGTCGAAAATACGGTAGTCCGTAATGAAGCTAACGGCGTCCCGGTCTTAATCAGCAACGTTGCCAACGTCCAGATCGGTGGCGACATAAGACGTGGCTCTCTGGATAAAAACGGCGAAGGTCAGGTGGTCGGCGGCATCGTCGTCATGAGAAACGGCGAAAACGCCAAGAACGTTATAGACAGAATAAAAGCAAAAATTGAAGAAATTAAACCGGGACTTCCCGCAGGAGTAGATATAGTTCCTTCATACGACAGGAGCACTCTTATACGCGAGGCAGTCGGGACTCTTGAACGCGCACTTGTTGAAGCTTCTATTACTGTAGCCATAATGGTTGCTCTCTTCCTCCTTCACTTCAGAAGCATCGTCAGAATTTTAATTGAGCTCCCGATCTCGGTCCTGATAGCATTCATACTGATGTACGCCTTCGGCATAACATCAAACGTAATGAGCCTGGGCGGTATCGTGCTGGCAGTAGGAGTCATTGTCGACTCGTCCATTGTGCTGGTTGAAAACGCCTACCGCAACCTTGCCAAGGCGCTAGAGACAAAAGGGCACCTCACCAAACAGGAATACATGGATATTTCCATCATGTCTGCCAAGCAGGTGGGGCGCGCAATATTCTTCTCCGAACTCATAATTCTGGTCTCGTTCCTGCCGGTCTTTATGCTTACGGGGCAGGAAGGAAAAATGTTCAAACCCCTGGCATTTACTAAAACGTTTGCCATGGCCGGAAGCGCAATCGTCGTGGTTACACTCATCCCGGTTCTTATGACAATGCTCATGAGAGGCAAATTCCGCCCCGAGGATAAAAACCCTACTACTAATTTCTTCATTAAACTCTACAGGCCTGTTATACACTGGGTCCTGGAGCACAGAAAGATCACTATCGGCTTAAACCTTCTGGCTCTCGTAATAACAATCCCGATGGTTATGAATACCGGAAGCGAATTCATGCCGCCATTGGATGAAGGCTCCATACTTTATATGCCTGTAACCCTTCCTAACGCCTCGATTACTGAGGTAAACAGGATCCTGCAGGAACAGGATAAGATAATTAAAACTGTGCCCGAGGTTCATCATGTACTGGGCAAGGCCGGGCGCGCTGAAACAGCAACGGATAACGCTCCTTTAAGCATGATCGAAACAATCATTCTCCTTAAGCCCAAGAGCGAGTGGAGGCCTGGCATTACAAAGAAAGATATCATCAGCGAGCTTGATGAGAAACTCCAGATCCCGGGCGTGCGTAACGGATGGACACAGCCTATCATTAATCGAATCAACATGCTTGCTACAGGCGTCAGGACTGACATAGGGTTTAAGATATTCGGGCCTAACCTGGATACTCTGGAAGCTTATGCAATAAAGGCTGAACAGATCTTAAAAGATGTCCCGGGTGCCGCAGACGTAGTGGCAGACCGCGTGCAGAACGGATACTATATGGACATACAGGTTAAACGCGATGTTGCAGCCCGCTACGGCGTAAATATACGCGACCTGCAGGACATAATTGAAACCGCTATCGGGGGACAGAACCTGGGAATCGTGCTTGAAGGCAGAATGCGCTTCCCGATACGAATGAGATATGAAAGAGACTATAGAAACAATATCGAAGACCTCAAAAACCTGATCGTTCCTGTTTCCTCTACAATGGGAAGCGCACCCATGGCTTCTTCTGGCGGAGGAGCAATGGGCAGCGGGAGCTCAATGGGAGCTTCACAGTCTTCAGGCATGTCTTCAATGGGCGGAGGCAACAGCCAAAGAACCGTTCAGACTGCTTCAGTTACCCCAGGCCCTCAGGCTGAGGATAATTCACTGACGGCACCATCAGCAGGCTCTACAATTTATCTACCGCTTTCTGAAATTGCTGACGTCAATGTGGTTACAGGGCCACCTATGATATCAAGCGAAAACGGTATGCTGAGGTCAATAGTATTTATGAATACGCGCGGACGCGATATGGGAAGCGTCATGGTCGACGCCAAGAAGGTTATCTCTGAAAAACTCCACCTCCCGGCAGGATACTCCTACACGTGGAGCGGACAGTATGAAAGCAAGGTGAGGGCGCAGAGGACAATAACTATAATAATGCCTGTAGTATTCCTCTTAATATTTGTGCTCCTATACTTTACTCTGAAGGATTATAAGGAAGCTGGCGTCGTTATGCTCTCAGTGCCTTTCGCACTCATTGGCGGCATGTACATGGTTTACGCCCTGGGCTATAACTTCTCGGTTGCAGTCTGGGTAGGTTTTATCGCACTCTACGGTATTGCGGTTGAAACCGGTGTTGTTATGGTGGTCTACCTCCACGAAGCTTTGGATAAACGCCTGAGAGCTTACCACAGGAGTGAAAGGGGAGAGATTACAAAACAGGATATCTATGAGGCAACGGTTGAAGGATCTGTCTTAAGACTGAGGCCCAAGGTTATGACTGTGGCAACGGCAATGGTTGGACTTATTCCTGTCATGTGGTCTACAGGAACAGGAAGCGACGTTATGAAGCCTCTTACAGCTCCAATGATCGGAGGCCTATTAACCAGCGCAATGCACGTTCTTGTTGTAACCCCTATACTCTTTGCCATAATGAAGGAGCGTGCCTTAAAGAAAGGTAATCTTGAAGTCTCCAAGATGGCAGACTGGATGAGGGAGGGGGACTAAGAAAATGATGAATGCTGAATTATTAATGCTGAATGAAGAGAAAAAAGAGAACCATTATTCAAATACAGAATTCAAAATGCAGAAAAGTAAAATGGAAACTTTGTTAAATAATTTGAAAGCTTTTGCAGTTTTAATGATTGTGTTAATTCTAATGCCGCGGGCGGCAAAAGCACAGTCGGTGGACTCATTGGTTAATGAGGCCCTTAAGAATAACCCCAGGCTGAAGTCGCTGGAGGCTAAAACCCGCTCGGCTGAGTTCAGGGCGGAATCATTTAACTCGGCACAGGCTCCAACCCTTGGCGTTCAGTTCTCTGAGATCCCTTTTGGTAAGTATAACATAGTTAACGACGCCCTCTCAAATGAAGTCTCACTCTCACAGATGTTCATGCTGGGCGGCAAGATCAATGCTATGACCGAAAGCGAAAGAAAAAATGCCGTCGTCCAGGGAGATAACTACCAGATCTATAAAGTTAACCTCATAGGACAGATAAAGATGTCTTATTACAGCCTGTGGATGACGGAACGGAAAATTGAAGTCCAGAAAAGAAATATAGATCTATATAATAATCTTATAAACTTCCTGACTACAAATTATTCGGTTAACCGCGCAAGCCAGGCAGACATACTGACGCTCAAAGGGGAAATTGCCTCAAGCCAGACTCAGCTCGTAACGCTGCAAAGAGAGCTCGAAAGTGGTACTTACAGGCTCAATCAGCTCCTGGGGCGCGACCTGTCATCAAAGGACATAAATATAGTAAAGGAAATCCCGAACGATACTCTCTTAATTACTCAGGCTGAACTGGAGGAAAAGCTCGCCGCAGTAAACCCCTCGCTAAGGCAGATGAGTAATATGGTGGAGATGAATAAGGCAATGATTACAGCTAATCAGAAGGATAAAATTCCTGACCTTATGCTCCAGGCTATGGTAATGCGCCAGCCGCAGGGAATGATACTTACTTCCAAAACCGACCTTTCAATGCTTACTATGGGAATGGAAGAGCCGAAGACGGAATATATGTACTCTCTTATGGCTTCAATTACTCTTCCTTTTGCCCCATGGAGCAAGGGTAAATACCAGGCTAAGGAAGAAGAGCTTTATGCCGGAATCAGGGGAATTGAATATGAAAAAAATGACATGCAGCGCGATATGACCGCCCAGCTGAAGGCATCAGTTACAAAATACAAGACAGCTGAAGACCTCCTGAAACTGTATTCAGGCAACGTAATCCCTCTATACGAGCAGGCAGCTCAGGCCCAGCTTACGGCTTATCAGAGCAACCAGACAAACGTTGCCACTATTATCGATACCTACAGGATGCTCCTGATGCAGCAGATGAATTATTACATGGCGCAGGCCGACTCGCAGATGTCTTTAGCCGAAATTGAAATGATGGTTGGCGGATCAATTAAATAGATTTTTACTGTAGAAAATATTACGGGAATAACCATGAAAGCAAAAGAATTTATAAAAGGAAATAAAATGAAAGTCTTAAGATTATTTCTCATACCTTTAGTAGCTCTGGCATTCGTAATGGCAGGATGCGCAAAATCCTCGGGCGGTGAGGACGGACATGACCACTCGCTGGAGGCAAAGAAGTCGGGTAAAAAGGAATATTATACATGCACCATGCACCCGCAGGTAGTCTCGGATAAACCCGGCGTCTGCCCGATCTGCAATATGGAACTTGTAAAGAAAACAATTGATGATGCCACAGACAACAAGGAAACTAACGTTAACGACATGGAGGCAATGATTGCAATTCACGGCAATAAGCTCATCCTGGCAAACGTTTCAACCGCAAAAGTTGAAAAGGGGAGCCTGCAGAAAGATGTTAACGCCTATAGCTACCTCGATTTTGCCGAGCAGAACAGGAAGTATATCTCCGCTAAATTCAATGGAAGGATTGAAAAACTCTTTGTAAACAGAACAGGCGATTATATCCGCAAGGGGCAGCCCTTGTTCGAAATCTACAGCCCGGACATCGTTCAGGCAGAAAATGAGTATCTCATTGCTCTTAACGGCGGCAATCAGCCTTCGGGACTCTATCAGGGAAGCGGAAACCAGAACAGGCTTCTGTCCTCTGCAAGAAAAAAACTCGAACTCTTTGGTGTAACAGATGCACAGATAAAAAACCTGGAAGCTACAAAAGACGTAAAGCTTACAATAACATACTATTCGCCAGCAGGCGGAACCGTCATCGATAAGAAGGTGCAGGAAGGGCAGTATGTAAATGAAGGAACAGTTATCTATGACGTTGCCGATATGTCTACGCTCTGGAGCATATCTGAAGTTTACGAAAAGGACCTCCAGGCAATAAAAACCGGAAGCCGTGCCGAGCTTTCTCTTCAGGCTTATCCGGGAAAAACTTTTGAAGGCAAAGTAACTTTTATTTATCCCGTGCTCAATTCCTCTTCAAGAACAATTAAGGTAAGGAGCGAATTTGCAAACAAAGGCGGCCTGCTTAAGCCGCAGATGTTCGGACAGACACTCTTCAGGAGTAACGCGGGCTCGGGCCTCCTTGTTCCAGGTGGCGCCGTCCTCTTTACGGGAAAAAGAAATATTGTATGGGTAAAAGCACAGGATGGCATGTTTACAAGCCGCACGGTTGAAGTCGGTAGTAAATTCGGCGATAAGTACGAGATTTTGTCAGGCCTGAAAGAAGGAGAGGAAGTTGCCTCTACAGGCGGATTCCTTATAGACTCTGAAAGCCAGCTCCAGGCAGGCGCCCCGGCAGGTGGACAACACGCCGGAATGAAGATGGATAATAATAAGGGACAGTCTGGCCAGAAGGGGAACTCCTCGGGACAGATGGATCCCAATATGAAAATGTAACCTTTAACAACACTTACCTTAAGTGGAAATAAACATAAACTCAAAACAATGGAGAAAAAATGAAAATGTCAGTTAAATCCATAAAATTTGCCCAATTCTGCCTTGCCGGAGCATTGGTAGCTTTTAGCTTTAGCGGCAGCCTTATGGCCCAGAGCGCTGATTCCCATAAGGATCACAAGATGTCAATGCAGGGACACATGAATATGGGACAGGAAAAAGACAATGGCAAGGACCAGTCAATCGTCCGCAAAGGTGTTATTGATCTTAAGGCAATAGATAAAAATAAGGACGGCAAGGTTTTCCAGGATCAGATGGACTGGAACGTTATTAGCGACAAGCCGGGTACATGCCCTCTTTGCAAAATGACACTGGAAGAAGTTACTCTTAAGCAGGCAAAAGACAACCTTAAAAAGAACGGCTTCAAGGTAAAATAGGCTTCAGCTTTTGAAAGCATTATGATCTTTGTTGGATGGAGCCAGCCGGCAGTTGCAGCGGCCGGCTGGGTAAGGAGCTGAAAAGGTAAAACAAAAGATCATAATGCTGCCTGATTTGGGCTGTTCTGGTGACTTAAGCCTCCGGTTTTCCGACTGCCCTGAAAATAATTCGCTCGTTTATTGTAATTTTCCCGATTTGTTTTATTTTTAGACTTTGATTTTTGTTCTTTTAAGCCGGTCATTTATCTGATGAAGATGGAAACATTGTGAGCGGAAATGACGTATAAGGTTAGTACAATTGGTCCATCCGGAACTTTATCCGCTGAAAAGACAGTCAGGTCTTTTTTTAGGCGGTTAATATTCCGGACGAAGCTACTCTGCCGCAGGGGACATACCCTGCCGTAAAGCACTATTAAAATATTAAAGAAAGAGGAAAGTTATGAGCCAGATTGAAATAAAGGATTTGCAGAAGTATTATCCGACACAGGAAGGATTTATTAGGGCTATAGACGGCGTTTCTTTCAGCTTGGAAAAAGGGGACTTCTGCCTGATAATGGGGGAGGAGTGTTCAGGTAAAAGTACTCTCCTAACATCGCTCGGAGGCCTCAACCGTCCTACATCCGGTAGCGTAATTGTGGATGGAACCGACATTTATAGTCTCTCTCCCGAACAGCTTGCGGATTTCAGGCATAAGAACCTGGGCTTCATGTTTCCTTCGTTTCAGCTCCTTCCGTTTCTTACGGTGCTTGAAAACGTTATGCTCCCGTTTGTTTCCAACGAGCACTCATTGGAAGAACAGAAGGAAATGGCGCTTTCCGTTTTAAGAAAAGTCTACCTGTACTATAAATCAGGCATGCTCCCGGGCTCTCTGAATAAGGGTGAGCAGCAGAGGGTTGCTATTGCACGCGCTATGGTGAAAAATCCCGGCGCACTACTTATTGATGAACCCGATCCCGCACTTGATTCAGCAACCGGGGTGGGTATAATGGAACTCCTTAAAGAACTGAATGAAGAAGGCAGAACCATTATTACAATCCATAATAACAGGGAATTCGAAACTTACGCGAATAAGACGATCTTTTTGTGCGGCGGAAAGGGAGAACTCGTAATAAGATAGCGCCGGAAAAGCCTGGCCTGAGTTTATAATATATTAAATGTGCCGCTGCGCTCTTTCTGCGGCGGCACTTTAATAAGCTCCCTTTATTCTTCAAATAAATCCATTCCTTCATTGTTATTTCACCAATCTATATTATATTTACACCTTAATTTTAAGTGCTTACACGGATATTTATTATATAAACGGTTTTTGTTATGGAGCTGGAAACATTACTTGCAAGACTGACCGATAACTGCAGTATTAACGACCCTTACGGTGCTTCTCATCTGCCAATTTATCAGACAGCAACCTTCGACCTTAAAAAACAATCGGGTGATAGGATATACGATTACTCCAGGACTGATAACCCTACAAGAAATGCCCTGGAAGATATCTTTGCCGCTGCCGAAGGCGCCCAGGGATGCGTCTGCATCAATACGGGCCTTTCAGCAATCGCTCTGCTCTTTGAGACTACACTTCAGACAGGCGACGCGGTACTCGTTGAAATGGACCGCTACGGCGGCACCTACAGGCTCCTTAATATTCTTTCTCAAAAGTCCGGTATTGATGTCTATAGCTGCGACTTCATGGACCACGCGAAGGTTGAGGAATTGATCCGCACAAAAAATATAAGGCTCGTCTTCTGCGAAAGTCCTACAAATCCCGGACTTAAAATAATTGACATCGCTGCAATTTCCGGAATCTGTAAAAAATATCAGGCCCTCTTTGCAGTTGATAACAGCCTGGCAACATTTGCCTCGCAAAAACCTCTTGAGCTTGGAGCCGACTTTTCTGTTTTTTCAACCACCAAATCGGTCTCGGGCCACGGGGCTGCAGTCTCGGGCGCGGTTGCGGCAAAAGAGATGAAATGGGTTGAAAAACTGAGGTTCTATTCAAATGCCGAAGGACGGGCACAGAGCCCGTTTGAGTCTTTCTTAATTACTTTGGGGCTTCCTACTCTTACATACAGAATGAAGGTGCAGGAAGAAAATACACTTAAGCTTGCGGCATATCTCTCAGAAAGACCGGACGTTATGAAGGTATGCTTCCCGGGCCTTGAATGCCACCCACAGCATGCGCTTGCTGTAAAACAGATGAAAATCTGCCCCGGCATTCTTACTGTAGATATGATAAACAGCAGCCAGGCAGCAAAGTTTATCACTAATACAAAATATTTTGGCGAAAAGGCATCATTTGGAACCGTGGATTCAAGGATTGAAATGCCTTCAAAGATAAGCCACCACAGTTTTACTGAAGAGGACCTTAATGCTATCGGCATAACCGCAAATACACTCAGAATTTCTGTCGGGCTCGAAAACATTAACGACCTGATCGGGGATATAGAATCGGCCTTAAGTTAAGGATAATTTTTATGGAGTACTTTTGTCATATACCTTGCGGAGATTCATTACCTCAAAACAACCCGCATGCAGTTTCGGTAAGCCTTCCCAAAATCTCTGACGTCGTTGGATATGAGGAAAGCGATCCCTCGGTTCTTGAAATTATGCATTCTGCGTACCCGCGCTTCAGACAGAACCTGCTGGTTCAGAAAGCCCGGGATTATGCCCGCAAGAATTTTTCTTTAACTCCTGAAGACGATATCATTCCCGTCTCCTCATTTAAGAGCGTGTCCTTATTCGAAAAACAGACCGGACATTGCCTGGAAACCCTCACCTTTGAGGGCCTGGACTTTATTAAAATCCCTAAGGATTCTCCTTTACTTGAAGGTGTAAAATATTTCCAGCAGCACACGGGACTAATCCTATCTTCAAGAAAAGCCGAAGACTTCCTGCTTAAAAATAAAATCGTCCTCTCTGAATTCCCGGAAAAGCGTGAGGATTCATCATCTGCCGCGGGTATAATAAAAAAGACACTTTCTGAGGCCTATGGCAATGTGGCGCCTGAAGACGTATTTCTCTGTACTTCAGGAACAAATGCCTTCTATACGGCTTTTGAAGCCTTAAGAGTGAAACGGTCTGAGGCTAAAAGAAACATTATTGTCCAGCTTGGGTGGCTATATCTCGACTCGATGGAAATAATCCGCAAATACAGCAATAAGCACTCAATTTGTATTAACATTGCGGACCTGGATTCTCTTGAACAATATATAAAAGAAAATCACTCTGAAATTGCCTGCGTAATTACGGAAATCCCGACGAATCCTTTGATCCAGACGGCAGACCTGCCGAGGCTTTCCTCCTTAACCCGGAACTTTAATATTCCTTTAATGATTGATTCAACAATTGCCACACCATTTAACGTGGAACTGATGGAATATGCCGACGTTGTTGTTGAAAGCCTCACCAAATACGCGTGCGGCCATGCCGATGTAATGATGGGCGCTGTCATGCTGAATAAGAACAGCAATATGGCACAGTCAATAAAAGAAGCCCTGTGCGGAATAAATGAAATCCCATATATTAAAGACATATGCAGGCTGGCTGAAGAAATTAAATTCTACTCTCAAAGGGTGGAGGCAATTTCAGAAAATACGCTCCGGTTTATTAGCTATCTGAAATCATCTGCTAAAATTAAACACGTTCACTGGGCGCTTGAAGAATCTACCGAATGCAATTACAGAAAGATAATGAAAAATGGCGGTGCCGTGCCCGGGCTCATCTCAGTAATTTTTGATAAGGATCTTCAGCACTATTACGACCGCCTTCCGCTGGCCAAAGGTCCAAGCTTCGGAACAGAGTTTACGCTCGCCATGCCATACATTTATATGGCGCATTACGATATGCTGAAGACCCCGCGGGGCAGGGCAAGGCTGAATAACCTAGGCATTGACCGTCAGCTCCTTAGAATTTCTGTAGGCCTTGAGCCTTCTGATGAGCTGATAAGGGTGTTTGAAGAGCTATAGGACTTAAAGACTTTCTTCTCTGCCTTAACTTCTGAGTGAGACTTGCCTGTTGAACCAAATAATTTTATATTTAGGCACTTTCATTCATCCCTGTTCTAAAAATAATTGGCTGTTTATACTTTAATAACGGTGTAACATCTATGGCAAAAAAACTCAACTGCTGGGAATTCATGAAATGCGGGCGCGGACCAAATGGCAATAAGGTCCCGGAACTTGGCCTCTGTCCTTCTGCTTCTAATCAGGATGCCGACAGCATAAATGACGGCACAAACGGGGGCAGAATTTGCTGGGCAATTGCAGGCTCATTTTGCCAGGGCCATATTGAAGGAACTTTTGCCCGGAAAATCCCAAGCTGCATGGTGTGTGAGTTTTATGACCACGTACTTAAGGAAGAGGGCAAGTCGGTCTTTCACCTTACTAAAAGAATGACTCTGGAAGAATGAACACGGCTTGAACTTTGCGGCACACAGACTGATATGCCGGCTTCAAAAGTTGAAAAAAAATTATTGCAGACATCAAAGCTCAAAATCACACGGTTTTTGAGCTTTTTTTGTTTATATTAAAATTTCATATATTGGTCATCTTATTTTGAACTATTTACGGTTAAACAGGTAATGTCAAAAACTAAATTATTTTTTCCGCTCGTGGTCTTACTGCTTGCCCTTTCATCTGAACTCTTTCCACAGCAGCTGCAAAGACCGAAACTGGTCGTCGGAATCGTCATAGACCAGATGAGATATGATTATCTTTACCGTTTCGAACCTTATTACGGAAAAGACGGCTTTAACCGCCTCAAAAATGAAGGCTCAAATTTCACTTTTGCCCATTATAATTATGTCCCTACTTATACCGCATGCGGGCATACATCCATATATACCGGAACTACACCGTACTTCCATGGAATAATCGGAAACGACTTCTACGATAAGTCACTGAAGAAAATGGTCTACTGCGCAAGCGACACCACAGTTAAAACCGTCGGCAGTAATGATAAGGAAGGACAGATGTCCCCAAGGCGCGAACTCTCTACTACAATTACAGACCAGCTTAAGCTTGCAACTAACGGGAAGGCAAAAGTTATAAGCGTTTCACTTAAGGACAGGGCTGCAATCCTTCCCGGAGGCCACTGGCCCGACGGGGCTTACTGGTATGATTATGAAACAGGGGACTTCATTACTTCCACCTATTACATGAATTCGCTTCCTGTGTGGGTGCAGGATTTTAATAAAAGAAAACTGGCAGATAAGTTCTTGTCAGGGCAGTGGACACTATCAAAGCCCAGGGAGGACTATCAGAGCCTGGGATCTGACCAGTCGGACTATGAAAAAGACGTATTCTCAGAAGGCAAGACCACATTCCCTCATGCATTCGATAAGGTGAAGCCCGACCAGAAATACGGAAGCCTTGAATCCACCCCCTTTGGAAACGAGATAGTTAAGGAAATGGCAATTGCGGCTCTCGTAAATGAAAACCTGGGAAAGGGCAAAGAAACAGATTTCCTGGCCGTAAGCTTTTCCTCCACCGACTATGTGGGGCACGCTTATGGAAATTATTCCTATGAGCTTCAGGATACCTATATTAAACTCGACCTCCAGATCGCGGAGCTCTTAAAGGCGCTCGATAAACAGGTGGGAAAAGGAAACTATGTGTTCTTTTTAACCGCTGACCACGCGGGGCTCGATACACCGCACTTCCTGAAGGACCATAACCTCCCTTCAGGGGAACTTAACAGCAGGGCATTTTCAGATTCTCTGAAGGCTTTTGCCACAAGAACTTACGGCAGCACAAGAATTATTGAGAATACATCGAACCTCCAGATATTTTTTAGCCGCGATGAGATAAAAAAAGGCGGCCTGGATCTTCACTCTGTAATCAGCTCCTTCAGCAATTATATAAGAAGCGGTTTTCCGCAGATTTCAACCCTCTCAACAAGGACTGACCTTGAAGGCAGAGCTGCCAGCCGTGAGTCCGGGGACCTGATATTAAACGGCTTTAACCCGGCACGCTCGGGCGACATTGCCTATAACCTTCAGCCCGGATTTCTTCCGACTTTCCTTAATACCGGAACAACCCACGGCGCCCCGTATTCATACGATACACACGTCCCCATACTTTTTTACGGGTGGCACATTCCTAAGCAGACTGTAAACACACCTGTCTATATCGTCGACATTGCAGCTACGGTTGCAGACCTGCTGAAAATTACTGAGCCCAGCGGCTCCATAGGAATTCCGCTTATTAAGTAAGATATTTTAAGCAAAAGGGAAGAGTAAACTGCTCTTCCCCTGGCTTTAATATTACCTTACTCGGCAAACAGTTCATCCACATAGCAGTACTCCCAGTCCTCTCCCGGCTGAAAAGATTTTATTACCGGGTGGTGTGTCGCATGATAATGCTTGGTTGCATGCTTGTTCTTTGACTGGTCGCAGCAGCCTACGTGCCCGCATGTAAGGCAAAGCCTTAAGTGCACCCAGGTGTCTCCCATTTTCAGGCACTCCTCGCATCCTTCGGGCGTCTTCGGCTCGGGCTCCCTGGTAATCTGAGCAATGTGTTCGCATACTTCTTTCATTTTCTCTACCTTTCAGCTTAAAATAAAATTCCGTCTATTCTTTTTGTGCTAAAACGGGACCGGTCCTTCAAGTGACCTGACGTCCCAGCCCGCAAGCTTTGCGCTTTCTTCATATGTAGTTTGGAGAAACTGCATTATCTTCTCCTCAGGCGAAGCGAGGGATAAAATATCCTCATAAGGCATTATAAATTCACCCATTACAGTATTAAATGATGCTGCCGGAGGCTCAATATGAACATTCTCAATACCTTTGGGTGCCGGGTACAGATAGGAATAAAAAGCCGCGTGAGGATATCTGTTGTCCCCGGGCCAGAAACCAAAGGCAAAATTCTCCTCGTTTTCAGCAAAACGCATTATCCGCCCTCCGTAGTCAGGCGGCGCGGCAGGCTTGCCGGAGAAGCGCGTTCCATTCAGGTCAAAAGAACCCCAGAAGAACTGTATGGGACTGCTTTTTCCCCTGAAACGTGAGCAGAAACGTTCAAAAACAAAATAACACTTTACCTGCAGAAGCCACCAGCTGTGTGCATAACTGCTGTCGTAGGAAGAATGTAAATCATCCGTGTCACAAGAGAGGGGATCGGTAACTTCCACCTGCATAGGGTTAATCTTAACGTCAATGCCAAGATCCTTTAAGGCTCCCATGAATTCCGTGTAGAAGTCAGCTACCGAGCGGGGATATAACGAGATCTTCAAGGACTCGCCGCTGACCTTGTGAAGCAGAAGTTCATGATGAATTAAATCAAAGTTTATGTCGAATGCCTCATCCTTATATGGGATGAGCCCTGTTGTCATACCTGAGGAGGTAATCTGGAAGGCTACTTGCCACCAGTGATTCAAAAAAGGATGAAGTGCCAGCTTTACCTTGCCCGCAATCTGCATCCACATATGCAGCGTATCAAGCGTGTCCTTCCATTTTTCATATGGCAGGGCAGGCCACCGGGTGTCATTTTTAACATTATACATAATACATTCCTCGGATTTTTTAGGCGTTGATGTAACTAAACCAAAAAAGACAAAAGATTTAAGGGGAAAAGTGCTCTCTTTGTTTCCTTATAATCTCCGGCTTTTTTGTTCCTGGAAAGGGAGTTATGGCTTTAACTATTGGCTTGAAGGTATTGCCTCTTTTACTTAGTAATAATTAATAATAAGAAATGAGGCTTTAGATGGCAGAAAATAAAATAACAGGAATTCACCACATTACGGCAATTGCGGGTGACCCGCAGAAAAACCTGGACTTCTATACGGGCATACTGGGGCTCAGGCTTGTCAAGAAGACCGTGAACTTTGACGCTCCCGACGTGTATCATTTTTATTATGGCAACGAAACCGGGGATCCCGGAACCATTCTTACTTTCTTTCCCTTCGGGGATATACAGAGGGGGCGTAACGGAAAGGGAATGATCAATACCATATCATTTTCTGTCCCGTCTTCTTCAATGGAATTCTGGGAAGAACGCCTGCATAAATTCAGCGTTAATTATCATTCTGCGCAGGAACGCTTTGACGGCGAGGTCATAATCTCATTTAAGGATCCGGACGGGCTGCAGCTTGAACTGGTATTTAACGACAGGGACGCCCGGAACGGATTTACATATGGACTTGTTCCCCTGGAACATTCAATTAAAGGATTTTTCAGCGTGGAGATCTGGGAGGAAGGTTATGAAAGAACTGCCGGTATACTGACTGCGCAGCTCGACCATAAACTCATTACAGAAAAAGGCAACCGCTTCCGTTTTGCCGCGGATGATTCACCCGGCAACTATGTGGACATTTTATGCACTCCCGACAGCCTCAGGGGCCTGGGCGGAAACGGCACGGTCCACCATATGGCTTTTTGTACTCCCGGCAAGGAATCGCAGCTGGAAGTAAGGCGCGGAATAGCTGAAAGTATGCTCAATCCAACGCCTGTAATCGACAGGCAGTACTTTGAATCTGTCTATTTCCGCGAGCCGGGAGGAGTGCTCTTTGAGGTTGCAACAAGGCCTCCGGGTTTTACAGTCGATGAAAGCCAGGAGCACCTGGGAGAGGACTTTATGCTTCCGCCGCAGTACGAACCTCACCGCAGGGAAATTGAAAAGGCGGTGAAGCCTGTAAAGCTGAATCTGGAGAAATTCCGCCGCATGTATTTTTAAAAGAAGGCTGTAATTATGCTGTTAAATTCAAAAAATCTGGTTATGGCGGGCAGGGATGTTTCCGAGGCAAAAAAGGCACTCGTCATGATACACGGCAGGGGGGCAGACGCCAGGGACATCCTTTCACTTTCAGAATACCTGAACGTAAAAGACTTTGCGCTTCTTGCCCCTGAGACTGAAGGAAACACCTGGTACCCTTATTCTTTCCTTGCCCCTCAGAAGCAGAATGAACCCTGGCTTTCCTCTGCCCTGGAAAAGCTTGGAGATATAATAAGGGACCTGAATGAGGCGGGAATTCAGGACGGGAATGTCTACCTGCTCGGCTTTTCCCAGGGCGCCTGCCTTACGCTCGAATTTGCAGCGCGTAACGCAAAAAAGTATGGCGGAATTGTAGCTTTTACCGGGGGCTTAATAGGGGAAAGGATCCATCCCGAAAACTACCATGGCGATTTTTTTAACACCCCGGTTTTTCTTGGCACCAGCGACCCCGATCCCCACGTGCCCCTGGAAAGAGTGAATTCAACTCTGGACATCCTGCTCCGGATGAACGCTGATGTTACATTAAAAGTGTATAAGAATATGGGACACACAATCTCTCAGGATGAGATTAGTGAGGCTGACAGGCTGATCTTTCCCACAAAAACTCCGCCTCCCTGAACGTAACTAAAAGACGCATTTATAATTCTTTTGTAATTGTCAGGGAAAATAATTCACTGAAACCTTGACACGCTGCCCTTAACTTTATAAATTGCATGCGTTTACGCATCAGTATGCCCATTTGAATAAAACGGTGATAAACAGAAACTGCAAACGCCGGCGCCCCTTGTCCGATTCTTGTGTTTAAATAATAAAATGTTTCTAAATACAAACTGAAGGGTCAATGCTAAATAATAACGTTCATAGAAGACTAAATATATTAACCGGCGAGTGGGTGCTCGTTTCATCTGAAAGAACTAAACGCCCCTGGCAAGGACAGGTGGAGAAAGTACCTCCGGAAATAAGGCCTGAATACGACCCCAATTGTTACTTGTGCCCTGGAAACGTGCGCGCAAACGGGGAATATAACCCTCAGTATAAATCAACCTATGCCTTTAATAATGATTTCAGCGCCCTCAGGCTGGATACGCCTGAATCCACACTTAATGATTCTGATCTCCTTATAGCACGCTCTGAAAAGGGCCTCTGCCGCGTCGTGTGCTTTTCCCCAAAACACAACCTGACGCTTGCTGAGATGGAAATTGAGGATATTAAGGAGGTAATAAGAAAATGGAAAGTGGAATATGAATCTCTTGGCAGTAATCCTTCCATTAACTACGTGCAGATATTTGAAAACCGGGGGCAGATCATGGGGGCCAGCAACCCGCACCCTCACTGCCAGATCTGGGCTGAGGAATCTCTACCCGTTGAGCCTGCAAAGGAACAGACGAGACAGCTTGAATACTTCAGAAAAAAACAAAAAGACCTCCTTCTTGATTACCTTTCGCTTGAAGTGGGGAAAAAAGAACGCATCGTCTATGAGAACGAATTATTCGTTCTCCTGGTCCCGTTCTGGGCCGTCTGGCCCTTTGAAACCATGATAATACCAAAGAGGAAAATTAAGAGCATTTTGGAGTTTTCAGAAGACGATATAGAACTGTTTGCAGAGGCACTTAAGTACTGCACAGTAAAATATGACAATATATTTAACGTGTCGTTTCCTTACTCTTCCGGGATTCACCAGGCTCCGACCGACGGGAAAGACCACCCTGAGTGGCAGTTGCATATGCACTTCTATCCGCCTTTATTGCGCTCGGCTTCAATTAAGAAGTTTATGGTCGGCTATGAAATGCTCGCAAACCCGCAGAGGGATATTCTGCCCGAGAAAAGCGCTGAGATATTAAGATCCTTGCCAACGGAACATTACAGCAGAAAATAAATATATCTATTACCTAACCAACAGGGGAACTTATGGAGTCTACTGGTTTTAGTGCTATCGGCCTGACGTATGTCGACTGGCTCATAATTGTGATATATTTCGCCTTCATACTGGGTATTGGCCTTTATCTTAAAAAATTTACTACAAGCGAAAAGGATTTCTTCCTGGCAGGAAGAAGAAACTCCTCCTGGGTGGCAGGACTTGCATTCTTGTCTGCTAACCTCGGGGCACTGGAGCTCCTCGGTATGACGGGAAATACGTTCCAGTACGGAATGTATGTGGCCCATTTTTACTGGATCGGCGCAATCCCCGCAATGCTTTTCCTGGGCATTTATATGATGCCTTTTTACTACAGCAGCAAAATCAATTCTGTACCCGGATACCTTAAGGTCCGCTTCGACGAGAAAACCAGAGTACTCAACGGATTTTCATTTGCAATAATGACACTCCTGGTCTCAGGCATTAACCTCTATGCAATGGCACTCGTACTGCATACATTTTTAGGCTGGCACTGGGACGTAAGCATGTGGGTATCGGCAATCACTGTTGCCGCATACGTATCCTTAAGCGGACTTATGTCTGCGATTTTTACAGAAATCATCCAGTTCTTCCTGATCTGGTTCGGCCTTTTCCTCGTCTCAATTATGGGTATTCTTGAGATCGGGAGCATTAAGGAGATTTTTGCCAGGATACAGGAGTTCCAGACCACTTCGATGAATACTCTATGGTCAACCTCAGGCGACCCATCGCAAAACGGCATGATGGTTACGTGGGGTGGCATCGTACTGGGTCTCGGATTTGTCCTGTCATTCGGATACTGGACCACGGACTTTCTTGTCGTGCAGCGCGCCTTCTCGGCCAAGGATCTGCGCTCGGCCAGAATGACCCCGATACTTGCCTCCTTCTTCAAGATGGCGCTTCCTTTTATTGTCATTCTTGCGGGCCTTATTGCACTTGTATTGTCACACGATCCTAAAAGCGGGTTCCCGATGCTCAAGGCAGGGGAATACGACCAGGCACTTCCTCTTTTAATTGCAAGGTATTATCCTTCCGGACTTGTGGGCCTTGGCGTAACAGCCCTTCTGGCCGGCTTTATGGCAGGGCAGGCAGGCAATATCAGCGCTTTTAACACAGTTTGGACATACGATATTTATAAATCCGTAATAAATAAAAACGCTTCAGATAAGAACCTCCTCTGGATGGGCCGCGCTGCAACAATCGTCGGCATTATTATCTCAATCGGTACTGCCTACTGGGCAAAGAGCTTCCCGAGCATTATGGATTATATGCAGGCAATCTTCTCCTGGGTCAACGCTCCCTTGTTTGCTACCATGCTCCTTGGAATGTTTGTCTGGTGGATTACCCCCAACGGGGCTTTCTTCGGACTCATAACAGGAATGCTTTCTTCGTTTGCACTGTTCCTTATAGACAAGATGAAATGGATGGACCTTACATTCATTACACTTTCCAATAAGCCGAGCGTCATGGCAACAAACTTCTGGAGAGCCTGGTGGGCATGGCTCATCTGTTTTGTTGTAACCATAGTTATAAGCCTCTTTACAAAGAAAAAAGATAAGAAGGAACTTGTGGGGTTTGTCAAGGGCCTGACCGCTGAGGCCCCAGAAGAGAAGAACATTCCCCTGCTTGAAAAGCCAGAGTTCTGGGCCGTCATTTCACTTATTATCTTAATTGCAATAAATATCTATTACTGGTAATATAAAAGGAGATTTTCTTATGAAACCAATCTGGTATTTTGTGGGGCTTATACTCGTCGTTATGGGACTGATTGTTTTACTTGCAGGCTTTATGCTTTATTTTAATCCTCCTGCCAAAATAACCGTCCTTGCCTCAACTCATCCCAATTTCTGGTGGGGCGGCATAATGGTTGCCTTTGGCGGCCTGTTTATTCTGAAAAACAAAAAGGTGAGGCAGTAAGAGCATACAATATGAGAAACAATAATATGGAATTAAAGGAATTATATAAGAATAACGGAACACTTGAGGCACAGACCTTCAGGCTAAGAAATCTTGAGAAGTACTTTAATGAAAACTTTGAGGCCTCAAAGCCTGCATTCTTTACGAGTCCCGGCAGGATTGAAATAGGAGGCAACCATACAGATCATAATAACGGACTGATTCTTGCCTCCGCAATTGACACAGATACAATTGCCGCTGCTCAAAAGAATAACCTTAACAGGATAAATTTAATCTCAGGTAATCTTAAGTCCAGGTTTTCCGTTGACTTAGGAAACCTTCATATTCAGGAAGCAGAAAAAGGAACGACCTCAGCCCTAATCCGTGGAATGGCGGCAAAATTCCTCCTGGAAGGCCACATGATCGGGGGATTTGACTGCGTGCTACAGAGCGATGTAGCCATAGGATCAGGCCTCAGCTCATCGGCCTCTGTTGAAGTATTGATAGGTGCAATATTAAATGAATTCTATAACGCAGGAGGTGTATCTCCCGTGGAAATTGCAAAATTCGGGCAGTATGCTGAAAATAATTTCTTCGGAAAACCCTGCGGACTTATGGATCAGCTCGCAATTGCCGTTGGCGGAATAGTCTTTGTGGATTTCTTTGACAAGGACAATCCCAAGGTTGAAAAACTGAATGTTAATTTTTCTGACTACGGCTTTGAGGCGGTCATTGTCAACACTGGCGCTACACACGCAGATCTTACGGATGACTACGCCGCAATCCCTTCCGAAATGAAAGCCGTTGCAGGATACTTTGGGAAAAGCCTCTGCCGCTTCATTAAGCGCAGTGATATTCTGGATAACATGAAAGACCTCAGGATTAAACTGGGCGACCGTGCGGTCTTAAGGGCTCTTCACTTCCTGGAGGAAAATGAAAGGGTTAAAAGGGAAGTCCTGGCTATTAAAAATGGAGAGATAACCGAATTTTTGTCTTTAATAAAACAGTCCGGCGATTCTTCCTTCAAGTTTCTGCAGAACATATACTCGAATAAAAACTATAAGGAGCAGAGCGTTTCAATTGCACTGGAATTAACAGAGTACTACCTGAAGAAAAACTTCAGTCGCGGAAGCTGCAGGATCCACGGTGGCGGCTTTGCCGGCACAATCCTGGCGTTTGTGGAACACAATCTATTTGATGATTATATGTCCCTTATTAACAGGGCTTTGGAACCGGGTTCTGTGCACAAGGTGGAGGTTCGTGAATACGGCGCGTGCAGAATAAAATTATAAATTATTTATTAAGGATTAAGACTGTGGCCCCGGGAATAAGCGCTCACCCCTTTGGAAAAGCCGCATAAGGTGAAGGTGTTTATAAATGCTTAAAGGCAAAGGAGCCAGGAGCAAGTTTCCATAGGGCTGTAACTTCCTGGAAAGAAAAAGGGCAGGGATGTGATCCCTGCCCTTAAAAATGCTTCAGATCGGAGTTATTATTTTAGAAGCATGAGCTTTTTGCTGGCACTGAATTCACCAGCCTGAATTGTGTAAATATATATTCCGCTGGGAAGATTTGAAGCATTGAACTGAACTGAATGCATCCCTTCTGTCTGCTGTCCGCTTACAAGAGTTGCAACTTCCTTGCCCAGTATGTTATAAACCTTCAGACTTACAAATCCTGCTTTTGTAATCGTGTAATTGATTACTGTTGAGGGATTAAAAGGATTAGGATAGTTCTGGCTTAACTGATAGCTTCCTGGAACTTCTCCATTCTGGCTGTCCATTGCTGTTGCAGCCTTGGCTGCGGTCAGAATTACAAGGTTGCTAAGTGTGTTCTGCTGGAATGTAACGGTGTTTGATGCTGTGCTGAGGGTTGCATTGTTAACGGCTACCCACTCACCTGAATTATTATCCCAGTACTTGGCCGTGATATTGTTCTCTGAGAAGCTGCCGTACTGAAGCTGATAATCATTAAAATGAAGTTGAACCTGTGTGGTTGAACCAAGGTTCATATGGCTTCCTCTCATGCCGTTACTGAGCATGGCGTTGTTGCCCGCTTCGTCAAACATGCTGACTTCATAGGCTGCAAGAACATTTTCATCCTCCTGGTTCGGAATGTCACCCGGCATAAGTTCAAGTATCTGTCCGTACATCTTGTTTTTCATCATTCCGCCCATCATTCCTCCGGCCCATCCGGGGTTAACCGTTACAGAGCTCAGTGAATCAAAAGGTGAGTGGAACTTCATATGTTTCCTCATTTCACGTCCGATCCAGCTTCCGCCAAGTTCCTTTCCAACAATGGAACTGTCGAGCCACTGCTGTCCGTTTATCTTGAAGACTATTATCACAGGCTTATTGTTGCGGTTAAGCAGCCCGCCTGTAACTTCTACATTATCGCCGTCTTTGGGCCTTACTGCGCCTGACGAAGGTGTGTACCAGTACGGTCCGAAGTTAAGGCTGTAATCAGGCAGTGAATCGTTATTGGTATCGATCGAAAAACGTTCATTGACAAAGGTTGTATCGACAAATACTTTACCTGATACAGTAACGGTTGTAAGGGAATCGTGCATGGGACCGAATCCGTAGCCCTTTGGACACTTTCCGCCGTGGAACTTGTCGTGTGAGTTTTTACCCATCCTGTTCCACGTGGCATCAAAAGGATCGCGCCAGAAGAGTCCGTTTATTTCATAAACAACTACCATCTTAAGGCTGTCACGTGTAAGACGGCCTGGCTGCCCGCCTTTTATAGTCACCATGTCGCCGTCCAGAGGCCTTACGGCGCTGCTGCTGTCAGGCTTGTACCACTTGGGTCCGAAGTTCAGTTCATACTCGGCCGTACCGTTTTGATCGGTGTCGAGCAGATACCTTGTGAACTGGCGGACCACAACAGTGTCCTTCCACTTTAGCGTATCCTGTATGGTTATGGTTTTAACTATTACTTTTCCGGTAACTGTTACCGTCGTTAGCGAGTCGGGGCGGAAGTGCCCGTGCTGCGCCATGAGGCTGCCGGTTAAAAGTAACAGGGTAACAAGAAGCAGAGCGTTAAATTTGGTTGCTTTCATTCATGTTTCTCCTTTAAGTGTTGATTAAGATATAATTGAGAAGCAACACTTGTGCCACCCGAATTTTGCCCTGTTTTGCCCTCCTTTAGCTTCTTCAATGAACCGCCTTCGGCAAAAAAGTCGAGCTTTTTCGGCGTTTAGGTCGAGATTAACGCTGCAAAAGTATATGGCTATACTCAGCTGCCGCGGTCAGTGGTCCTCCCCAGAGGATTGAAAGCCTCCGGGGCGCAGTCCGGCGGTCGGGCTGATAGGTTTAATTTGAGGAATCATATATCCGAGCAAATACTATATACTTTCCGTTCGGCGAAATCGCCGGGGTGAGCAGATAATATTCTCCTTCAGCTCTGCTGCGTAAGAGCCTTTTGCCCGACCCATCAGGATTTATTACGTACAAATCATCATTTTCCTTGTATAGAATTCTGCTCCCGTCTCCTGAATGCCTCCTTTTCCATGTAGATGATCTTGCTGTCATTAAAAATGAAATGGGGGCCGTATAAATATTTACTTGCATCAATTTTTAGTACGTTTTGTTCGTAGCTGCCGCTGATATCCATCGTCTCAAGCTTTTCTCCATTTGAATAGACTATTTTACTCATATCTTTTGAGAAACTTGGGGGATACATGGAATTGATATTTTTCTTGCTGCTCAATTGAGCGACATTTCCGCTTGTTACGTCCATCATATACAACCCTTTTTTATTTCCCCAAAACAGTTTTTTGCCGTCTGGTGAAAGTGAAACAGTTCACATTACGCAAAATTTACTGGCATTCCACAGAAAAATAAAATAATTTTCGTAAGGCGTTCAGGGATCTATAGCCATAAAATACTGTTAATGATGCAAATAATTTCATCAAAGGAATACCGGAGGGACTATCGTAATAATTCTACCGTGCTGATGTTATCCCCAAACAAACAGAGAGGTTAATCAAATGATTAATTCAAATCCTTTATTGTCCCGTAAAATCATGCGGTGTTTTACTTTTCTTATTATTGTAATCCTTCCCTTACTTGTCTATGCTTGCAGCGAGCCAATGGAACCTGAACCGCAGGTCATGAACGGCCTGACTGGCCGGGTGGTTGATTCATCCGGTGTTGCACTCGATAGCGTAAGTATATACTGCTATTATTCATATTATCCGGGCAGTACGGGTTCCAACTTCGAAATGAGTCTTCCTAAAAGGCTTAACAAAACGGCTAGTTTCGATTTTTCTTTTTCCGGAAACTACCCTAATCCTGTCTATAATTCCACATATATCAAGTTTTCACTACCCGGGAAGTCACATATCGGTATTTCCGTTACACGAAACTCAGCCGCTAAAGCCTCTTATCTCCATTCAGGTGACTTCGAAGGAGGTCTTTACCAGTATCAATTCAAGGACATAGTCGATAGCCTTAAGCTGATGAATGGGCCCTATACAATCAGGTTTTCTGCCTTAAGCGACAGCGGCAGGCAATTTAATGCCTCTTGCCCCATGTTTGTTATTAGTGACCGCGGAACTCCCAATGCGGCTGCAACTTCCAAGGGGGAATATTACCTTCCTTTCAGTGAGGCTTTTGTGGGCGATTCGGTTGTTACACCCGGTAGTGACTATATGAGTTACTATAAACGTTATCTTGGCAATTATGTCTACCTTTATGTAAAACGAAGAGGATACATGCCTCTTGTGATGCAAATTGCCCTTTACCGGAATTTACTTCTGCACCAGGATATAGTTTTATATAAGGAGAATATGAAATGAAAAACCGTGTTTTGTATTTGGCGCTAATCCTCATGTTTTTTCATTGTGCTATATCTGCCCAGAGTTTCTGGCAGCCCGTTGCCCCGGTGCCTCCCACAATGCGTGTATATTCAACATGCGTAATCGGCAGTAAGGCCTATTTCTGGTGCGAATTCGGACAGGTATATTCTACAGGTGACGCCGGAAATTCCTTCACATTTTACCCATGGTATACACCTTTTGATAACTCGGGCTTCGGGGACAATGTATCCAGCGGCATCTCCTTTGCAGACAGCCTTATTGGCTATATAACTGATAGAATCCGCGGTGAGTTCAGAACTACTGACGGAGGGCACCACTGGGTAAAGGTGTCTCCGGACTATGCAGGTGCGCAGATGGTTGGATTCGCCAGTCCAAAGGTGGGATTTAAGTGTGGAGGCGGCGGATTTTTTAAGACTACGGATGCAGGCCTGACATGGACGTACTTGCAAACACCTTTATTTGATGAAGGGAATATCAATAATATGTTTCTTCAGGATGAAACAAATCTCTGGATTCTGAAAAGTCATTCATATGGAACTTACTCCGGGGCTGGAATTTGGCAAAGCTCCAACGGAGGGAAAAAATGGACTAAACTGAATACCGGCATTATATCGGATTCTCTCAATGAGGTCGTTTATGCAGACTTCCACATGAATCCCACCGGGACAGGTTATGCCGCAGGCAGAATCCATAGGGTTCTGCAGAAGCAAACATATGGCATTATTCTTAAAACAACTGACTTCGGAAAATCCTGGACTACTCAGGAATTCCCCGGTGAATATTACAATAAGCTTGAAGTTATAAATGACAGTACATGCGTTGTCTTCGGGAATTTTGACGGATACTACGGAAAAGTTTGTTACCGCCGGACGGGCAATATGGGGCAATCATGGGAAACAGGCAGTGACTTCGAGGGCCGGGGCAACTATAACAGTTTTTACTCATCGGTATATATCCCTACACAAAACTCCATCCTCGTTTCTACAGTTTCGGGGATTTACAAATCCACTGACGCCGGGAAAAGCTTTACAAGGCTAACTTCCAACAGGGACGTTTATGCCGGTGAGGTTTCGTTCGATAACAGACCCCGGTCTCCTGAAACTCAACTCTCAGCTGTTGTGGCTCCTTATTACAAGGATCTTATTGTAAGCCGCGATGGAGGCAGTACATGGATACTTAAGCACCTCCCTAAAGATTTTAACCTGGATTTTACCCATCTGAGTATTTCCGGTAACTGTATGTATCTTACCGAAAGACAGTTCGTGCTCTATAAATCTACAGATTTCGGCGACAGCTGGCAGGAAATCTATTTTGACCATTACGGAGGGGTTTCGGGCGTTTATGCTCTTAGCGCCGATAGCATTGTAGTGCAGGGTTATCCCTACCTCTGCACTACTGCCGATGGTGGTAAAAACTGGCGCTATGCACCATTGACAGGAATATTCCTGAATGAAATTAAAATGTACAGCGGCTTTAAGGTATTAGGAACAGGAGGACTTGATAGGCAGTCTTCCAGGGTTGGAATTATTTACTCATCAACTGACGGCGGGAATAACTGGCGCGTGCAGGATATTGCTGCTAATGAACTCACCCATGCTGAATTTATTGATGACTTAACCGGCTTTGCTATCGGCGGAAGAAAAATCTATGCTACTCGCGACGGCGGCAACTCCTGGAAGGTTATCAATACTGATGCCGTGGCTTTTACGTTCTACGACAAATACAGGGGCGTAATTTTAACTGAGAATTCTTCACTCGTTACCTCTGATGCCGGACTGACATGGAAAAAGGGCAACCTTAACTTTAACAGCCTTGAAGCAAAGCTCTTCTTCAACAGAAGGGGGGACCTTTTCGCATCTTCTTATTCAAGGCTGTATATATATCCTGATGCTCTGTCTCAGATCCCTCCGGCTCAAAAGGAGTATGTACCTGTAGAAAATGCCTTCAGGGTTTACCCAAACCATCCGAATCCCTTTAATCCGGCAACTACAATCCGGTATGAGATACCTTCAAAGATTCACGTTGAGCTGAAAGTTTTTGACATGCTTGGCCGCCAGGTTGCAGAGCTGGTAAATGAAGAGCAGTCCGCGGGAGAATATAATGTGCTCTTTAACGGCTCATCTTTACCCAGCGGAGTCTATATATATTCAATCCAGGCGGGGAAGCATAAGGAATCAAAAAAAATCATGCTTATTAAGTAAATAATTAAAACCGGGGCTAGTGTTTTACACTGAAAGTCTTTTCAATTCCTTTGACCAGGTCAAGCTTTTCGCCTTCGTCAAGCCGGGCTTCAGGATGCATCCAGAGATACGTCCTTGGCGGCATGTCGCCGTCAAATATCTCCTCGATCATTTTTATTGCCCGCTCTGCTTCTTTTTCTCTTGTGTAGGTCCATTCCGAGAAGTTTAAGCTGCTCCGGCCCTCGTGGACGTCGCTTGCAACGAACCATGACACCGGGGCGTAACAGGCGTAATTGGGCCACGTGGTTTCATTGCTGTGGCAGTCGTAACACGCCCTGCGTGCAAGATTCCCGGCATTCCCGGAATTCCATCTTATGACTGCAGCTTTCCTGGGATTGTCCCTGTCAACCTGAAAAAACTGAATGGCTATCAGAAGAAAGAGTACTCCGATAATAGCCCATAAAATAAGCTCCTTCCGTTTCTCCTTCATACCTCCTCCGGTTATCTGCAGGGAAGTTGAATATTTAAAATAAATTATACAAAATTCCTGCAAATTATCATACCCCGTTGCATCCCCGGTTCCCGTCTCATTTGAAATTCACCCCTCAAATTTATAAATTATTGCATCAATCTATTCAGGGGCGCTGCCTAGGGCAGCACAATAACTTTTTCAAAAGGAGCCTTTATGAAAAAGAATTTTCCGCTGTTTTTACTCCCTGCAGCATTATTTATTCTGTCAACAATCCCATACGCGCAGGAGACATACTACGTACGACTTGATACCAGCCGCACAATCAATGTTACACTTGTACCCCAAAAGCTGTCGGCTGAAAATAATGTTTACCAGTTTGCTGCTACCGCGCCCGGATCGTACCAGACGATGGATATGGGGCGCTTCGTAAAACAGTTCCGCGCCTTCGATGCCTCGGGAGGCGAAATTACAACAACCCATTCGTCACTTAATCAGTGGTCAATTTCAGATCCCGGAAAGGTCAGGAAAATTGAGTACGTTATGACAACAACTATGGATACTCACGTCGACAGTAACTTTGTCTATCCGATGTGCGGCTCAAGCCTGGGGAATGATAACGCGCTTTTGAACGGACAGACATATGCGGGATACTTTAAGGGTAGGCAGTCAGCTCCCGTTAAAATAAAACTTGAATACCCTGAGAACTGGACGGCCGGCACCGCTCTCGAAAAGGATGCCGATGGGTTTTATGAGGCTGAAAACTTCGACAGGGTGGTGGATTCCCCGATTCTTCTCGGGCGCCTTACAAAGTCTTCATTGAACGTCAGCAGAACAGATGTGGACGTATATACATATTCAGTTTCAGGCCGCCTTACATCCGACAGCTTACTTGGCTCAATTAAGGATATTCTTCAGGCTGAATCTGAATTCATGGGAGGCCTCCCGGTTAAAAAATACACATTCCTTTTCCAATTCGGCAAAATGTCATATGGCGCGTGGGAACATTCCTTCAGTTCCGATTATGTAATGGAAGATGAACCCCTCAGCCCCCAATATAAAGAACTGCTCCGCACAGTGGTTGCGCACGAGTTTTATCATATCTTTACGCCTCTTACACTTCATAGCGAGCTCGTAGGAAATTTTAACTATGAAAAACCCGTTATGTCGCAGCACCTCTGGCTTTATGAGGGTGTTACAGAATGGGCCGCAAATATAATGCTGCTCCGGACTAATAAGATTACGCTGGGCGAATACCTGAAAAGAATGTCGGAAAAGCTGGCCCAGAGCAAAAGCTACGAGGCCAATGTAAGCCTGAGGGATCTGGGCGTGAACAGCGTCAGAATGCAGAGGGAGTATGCCGACATCTATGCCCGCGGGGCAATAGTAGCTGGACTTATGGATCTCAGGCTGCTGGAGCTTTCACATGGGAAAAGGGGATTAAGGGAAGTGCTGCATGAACTGTCGCAGCAATACGGCATCAACAAATCATTCAGCGAGGCAACATTCTTCGACGACTTTACGCGCATGACATACCCCGAAATTGGCGACTTCTTTAAGCGCTACATAATAGGCAATGAACCGCTGCCAATTAAAGAATATTTCAGCAGTGTGGGAATTGATTATGCCGACTTTGCCGGTTACGACACTTCAAAGGCGCATTCAGGACTTTCTATGACAGTAGCCAATAATATGATTGTAATTAATAGCATCGAGCCAGAACAATCTTCGCTCGACATTAAGAGGGGAGACATTGTCTTTAAGGTTATGGGTGACACTCTGACACTGCAGAACGCCATGCAGAAGACTGTCCAATTAAGAAAACTAAAGACGGGCGATGAGCTTCAGCTGACGCTCTTAAGGAATAAAATTCCTCATGAGGTTACATTAAAAATGCTCCCTGTTAAACGCAGTTTTGTCTTTAAGGAAAATCCTGATGCCACGCCTGAAGAACTAAGCCTCCGCCAGGCCTGGATGAGTTTGAAATAAGTATTCCATTTGGGGCGCGCCTTTTTCCATAAGTCCCGGGCGCGCCTCTTGTACAAAACTTCGAACTTTGAATCCGCCCCTGCGGAAACCTCGCACATTGTATTTTATCTTATTCATCCCCTGTATTCAAAACTATCCACAAAGCGCTATAAATCCTCAATATTTAAATAAATTCCCCTCTGGTACGGATTATGTTCTATAACCATTGCAGACTCATTATTGAAAATTTCCCGGGGGTTTACAATGCACAGAAAATACGTAACTTTTGCCGCCCTTGCAGCACTTCTGCTTTCCTTTACAGGATGCATAGAACCTGTCTACTTTCAGCAGACCGAAACCCCGCCTAACCTGGAAGGCTTCCTGGGCTTCAGGTGGGATACTCCGATGAGTATCCTGGACGACCGCCTAATGCAGACACTTGACGTTATTCCATGTGAACACTATTACGATTTTTACAGCCTTGCCTACGAGAACTATTACTTCATGGATAAAAAAGCATCCCAGTGTAAGTTTATTTTCAGGGTGGGATTTGCTGAGGCAAAACTTATTTTCCTGCCCGATCCTCAGAATACTTATTCCGATCTTGATTATTTCCTTGAAAGGCTCTCAGAGATTTACGGAAACCCGGAGCAGGTTATACTCTCGGACTTTAAGAATCCTTCTTTTATCGAGGGGTACTTTTGGTTTGAAGGAAGATTAAGCCTTACTCTTTTACCCGGAGACGAAATTATTATTGACGCATCGGAATATTCTTCATATGGTCTGCATCATAGGGAAGTTTATGTAAGCTCCGGGATACCTGATGATAATAAAGAAGTTTTCAGCCCCTGCTTTTGGGGAAACACTGGAAACTAATCCCGCCTATGTAAATTGTATGTTGGACTTACAGAGATTTCCCATGACAATAAAAATAATATTCCTTATGTTTACTCAAATTAAATAACATATTTTAAGCCGATTATGAAATATTTAACAGCAATATTATTACTGATGTCCCTTGGAACCATCTACGCCCAGGGGGAATACATAGAAATAGGGCAGAATGCCTACGGAATTTCTCTTACGGGAGCGTACCATCCCAAAGTCCTCTCATTAGGTGGATCTGCCGGGGTATCAAATTCCGGCACCTTTGATTTCGGGATCGGCTACAGTTATATCTTCGGGGAAGAGGATACCTCTGCTTACAAATCCACTTCCACTGTCATTTCACCCTTTGCGGGTGTGCACATACTGAAGCAGTCTGATACAAACCCGGTTTCGTTGTCAGCTATGATTCAGTTTAATGTACACAGGTATACATCAAAAGACGAAACCGGGCAGCTGAGCGTGGGATCATGGTCCATCGGAGCATATGTATTTCGCAGGTTTGAGGTTTCACAAAAGTTCCAGATCCAGCCTTTTGCAATGTTGAGCTTTTTCAGGCCTGAAAGGTTTGCAGGAGAGGAAACTCCAAGCATGATTCCGGTTGTTGACTTTTCAGCGGCATTTATGACCAAAGGTGTGACTTCGAAGGTTATTCTCAGGCCTTCAGTATCTGTAAGCAAAGAGGCCACCACCTATTCCCTCAACTTTGAATTTGTAGATCTCTTATGAAATAAAATGGATACAAAAAAGCCTGAAATCTAAAAAGACTTCAGGCTTTTGTCATCATAACCTTGAACCCTGGAGGCATATCATTCCGCTTCCTCAATAAATCCCCGTATTTCGTTTATACTTAATTCATCTTCCTTTCCCTCAATATTTATGACGACAAGAAACGCTTCTTTTTTGTAGCAGCCAGTAAATGCATCAATTAATTTCTGCTGATCACTTAAAACCAGCCTCCCGTCTTCGGATGAATAAATCTCTTTCGCTGTCATACAGCCCATTGAAGGGGTGTTGGGGTAATAAGGAGCGTTTTTATAAAACTCAGGGTCAATTGTAGTTCCGTGCATCACAATCTCGCTTCTTCCTGCCATTCCTGCATAAAACGCTTCATATAATGGAAAATAATCCACCCATGAGCCGGGTAACATCTTTCTGTATAAATCAGTGCTCCAGGAGATTCCTTTTAATTTACTATCCTTAAAGAATAAATCTGGCGGGACTTCAAAGGGAAGTGCTGTTACAATAAGGGGAGTCTTCCCGATGAATTTATTGTCTGAAGTATCAATCTTCTGTACAGAATAAATTCCTTCAGGCGTGCTGCCATTTGTAAGATAGCCCGGAAGATTGGATAGACTGCGTGCAAGTTGATTAATGTGGAAGATGTTCCCGGAGCTGTCTTTAACGAATTTACCGTCAGGGCAGCGGATTACAGTTATACCCTCGTAATCCCTGTTCTCACTCTGAAAGCTGATTATTACCGTTTTACCTTTCCAGAATTCGTGCTTTAAGAGGCCTGCAATATCGGGCAATGTTTCTTTTGTTTTTTCCAGCCTGTATTTCAGCATAAACAGAATGGGATCGTTCTGCCATGCCGGAAATTTTCGACTCATCAACTCCAGAAGTTTTTTATTTTCAGAAGTATTTCCATCGCTTATTCTCCGAAGATACTCCGCTGCCATGGCAAAATGCTTTGGATTTTGGGTCTCCTTTATTATTCTTCGGATGTCGTTCTCAAATCCTGCAGGATAAAGCGTGTAAAGCGCTTCAAGAGTTGCCCTGTTAAATTCAGATGATCTTTCATTATACTGCCGAAGAGCTTCTTTGAGCCTTTCATATACAAGTGTGTCTCTGAAATATGAAATCTCGCATCCCCAGTACGCCCCTTTCCACCTGCTTTCTGTTTTTCCGGAAAGAGGAAAAGAAAAATTATTCCTGATGATGTCTTTATATATGTTACTGCGGAATTCATTTCGATTATTCTTTGTCGTGCTGGAGTCGGTCCTTGCAAAATTACCCGGCATATTCTGCGGCAGCATCTGGGTCCATGAAGACAAAACTAATATGCAGGTGCTAAGAATTCTAAATACTATGTTCTGCCTGGTTCTATTACTCAATGTAAAACTCCTGCATCATTTGTTTTGTAAAAACACGTGTCTTTCATTGCACGAGCTGCACGCTCCTTCGGGGCAGAGGAGTCCGGTTGGATTCTTCCTTAGGTAGCTTATGCCATGCCGAATTAAAAGCGGGATGCTTATGAAATAACTGTTGAGACTTTCCCTGCAGAATTTCTTTATGATACCTTCTTTTAGAAGGTGGCGTTCAAATCCGGTGAAACTCCTGCTGCACCCCGGAACTTCTATTAAAGCCTGCTCGCCGATGTCTGAAACACCACATGGAAGTACATTCAAATAGTTCCATGGTGAAATCTTAAGGTATTCGGCTCCGGAAATGTTTTCTATGTAATGCCCAATCGTCAGTGCAGTAAAATCAGCCCCAAGCATGAGTACATAACTTTCATCCGTTCCTGCAAGCCAGTCAATTACGCTTCCGTGTCCCAAAGGGCTTGACGGTGAATTTAGAAAGCTGATGGAGCCTGCTGCCTTTCCCCATAATGAAAATGAATGGGTAGGGGAGGACGTCCTTATCACGCCTTCTGAGGTTCTGAAGACTTCAGACAAAATTCCGGTTTTGGATTGTGAATGAAGCCTGTCAAAAAAATCATAGCTTTGGCCAGGCTTCTTAAAGCTGTAGGTAAATGCCGGGAAAATAACCGAGCCATTGCAGCTTATTATTTCCTTCAGTACAGATACGGCTTCTTCCGGGCTGATTTCAGGGAATTCTTCCCGGAGTTTCCTGAAAGAAGCATGTACAATTATATTTTGTCCTGGCCTTAGTCCTCCTTCAGTAAGAAATTTTTTGAGCCTTCTCCTGGCTTCACAATTGCCCATTATATGCACTGCCTAATTCTTGTTAAGTAACAAATTGACGCCGCTCCTGAGCAATGTTTCTACTTCCGTGGAACTGTTTCCCTCGGCATATATTCTTACCAGTGGCTCTGTTTCTGAAGCGCGCATGAGCAGCCATCTGGCATCTCCCTTTAGGGTGAACTTTAATCCGTTGATGATCCCCCTGCTTGAATAGAATTCCTTAATGTCGAGGACTGGAAATTCTGTTATGCTTTTCGGTGGAGAGGAAAAAAGCCGGGGCAGTATCTCTGTTCTGTCTTTGCCATCGTACCTGTAATCAATCCTGTCGTAAAAGATGCTCCCGAATTCACGCTTTTTCATTTCAAAATACCTGCTTAATTCGGTGTAGCCCGATTTTGAAAGCATCTCGGCCATTATCAGAGCAGATAAAATTCCGTCACGTTCAGGTATGTGCCCTTTGTAGCCAAAGCCGCCGCTTTCTTCACACCCAATTGCAATATCCCTGGAAATCATTTCTTCACATATATATTTAAAACCCACCTGCACGTCAATAACTTTCCTTTCTGCGGATTCAAATTGCTTTATCTTATCGGTAACCGAGGATGTCTTTACCAGGTGCCCTTTGACTTTTCTCTGATTTACAAAGTAATCGTTCAAAAGAAGAATCGTATATTGGGCACTCAGCCACTGACCGTTTTCAAGCAGGATCCCGCAGCGGTCGGCATCACCGTCCGTGGCAGCTCCAAAGGAAAATCCCGGGTCTTCCTGTAAGTAAATTCTTGAATCTGTAAGATTTTTTTCTATCGGCTCAGGCATCCTCCCGCAGAAGTCTGTACTGCATGTCCCGAAAATTGTCTCACAACTGCATCCGTTTCTTTTTAGTATTTCTTCAAGGTACCTCCGGCCCGCTCCTGCCATCGAATCGGCCAGGATTTTAATGCCTGCTTCCCTTATAGATCTGAAATCGATGTAGCTCTCAAGCTGCCCGAAATAAACTTCCATAAGATCAGTTGTAACTACATTTTGGCTGTTCCTTTTAATGCTGCTCCTGCCAAGAAGCTTTTCAACCTTCAGTGTCTCTTCTGTACAAAAAGGACCTCCGTATGATGCCTTGAATTTTATACCGTTGTATTCAGGCGGATTATGACTCGCAGTTATCATAACACCTGCATCCAGCTCTTTTTCTTTCACGAAAAATGACAAGGCAGGCGTAGGTGCAACTTTGTCAGATAAAAATACTCTTATCGAATTGCCTGAGAGGACCTCGGCAAATATTGACGCAAATTCAGATGAACATCTCCTTCCGTCAAATCCTACGGCAACCTGCAGGTCCCGTCCACATTTAGCCTCACTTTTCTCTGAAATGAGATAGTCTGAAAATGCCTGTGCCGCAAGTGAAGTAGATTCGTTGTTTATTTCTTTATCCAGCAGGCCGCGCCAGCCGTCGGTCCCGAAAACAATTTCATTATTCATTATGATGTGTAGATCCCTATAGTTTATCTGCCGGAAATGTAACAGCGGGATATCTCCCGGTTTTAGCCCGGCCAAAATGGCGAAATATTCCCAAAACATTGCAAAAACAAATATCTTGGCATAAAAAGTTAGCTCATCTCATGCTCCCCGACAACTACATCATAGTGTAGGTTTTTTTCTTTTTCTGTTTAATTATGTTAGCACACAAAAAGTAAAATAACACAATGCAGATAATTCAAACATTACTTCTTGTTGCCGTTTTTGCAGTCATGTCCGTCCTGATGTTTATGCGCAAAATGCCGGCTTTGATTACGCTTCCTGTCATGGCGGTCCTCATTGCGCTAATTGGCGGAATATTGCCCGGGGATATCATTGAATATGTCATAGGACAGGGCTCACTGAAGCTGTACAATGCCTATACTATTGCAATGATGGGAAGTATGCTCAGTATTGTGCTTCAGAAAACGGGAGTAGCCGAAAGCATGATAAAAAAAGGAGCAGAACTTTCCGGCGATAACCCCTGGATAATTGCTGTAATGACTTTACTGCTTATTGTTTTCCTGTTCTCAATTCTTGGTGGGCTTGGCGCAATAATAATGGTGGCTACAATTGTGCTCCCAATAATGTCTTCAGTCGGAATTGGAGCTATTACTGCAGTAGGAATATTTCTCTTCGGCCTCAGCATTGGCGGCATTATAAACGTCGGGAACTGGGCCGTATATATCAGCGTGATGGGGCTTCATCCCGAGGAGATCAAACGCTTTGCGCTTATTATTTTTTCTATCTCTCTTTTTATTGCAATTGTATATATCACCGTCCAGCTCTACAGGGATGGACAGAATATTAATGTAAGAAAAATTGCAATCGTCAGCATAATTCTTATGGGCCTGGCTTTTGCGGCATTCGCAGTCTACAGCAATGTCCTGACTCCATCAGGAAAGGGGATGGTCGATAAATTCTTTTCAGGAACGGCTTTTGTCCTGAAATGGGCTATAGCTTCTTCAATGGCTCTGCTGTGTGCAGTCGTTATTCTGAGGCTGGTTCTCCAGAAAAACGAACATTTGTCAGATGTTCACTGGACGGCTTACTTCTCCCCGGTAATACCGCTGATTTTAATACTGATATTCAGTCTGAACTTTATTGCCTCATTCATTGTGGGAATAATTTATGCTTTCATGGCAACATACAAAAAAGGAAGACTCAACCTCCTGATTAGATGCATCTTCGAGGGGGGAGCTGTTGTTATGCCTGCCGTGATACTTATGTTCGGCATCGGAATGCTCCTTATCGCAATTATGGGACCCGGAGTGGAATTGCGGCAATATCCCGGAGGCTGGCCCGTGCTTAATCTATTGAAACCTCTTCTTCTGAACATTGTTCCTCATGGCAGCCTTTCATACGTGGCTATTTTTACATTTTGTGCGCCTTTGGCGCTGTACCGCGGCCCTTTGAATGTCTGGGGAATGGGCTACGGTCTGGCTGCCGTGTTTCTTGCCAGCGGGCTCAACCCCGGTGCTATCATGGGACTCCTGCTCTCAGTTGGGCAGATACAGGGAATAAGCGACCCGACAAATACACACAACGTCTGGCTGGCAAACGAAATGCAGACGGATGTGCAGAAACTCTTAAAAAATACAATGCCGTATACATGGACAATTGCTTTTCTGGGGCTGCTTTGTGCCTCATTAATTTATTTATAAACCAGGCTATTTAACCGATTAGACCGAAGAAAAATGGTTAGAAAAATAAAGATTGGAATAGACGTTGGCGGTACTTTTACACACGCTGTGGCAGTTGAAATCAGTGACTATTCAATTGTGGGGAAAGCCTGCGTGCCTACTACACACTCCGCTAAGGAAGGGGTTGCAAAAGGAGTTATTGAGGCTCTTCAGAAACTGATCTCTGCTGCAAAACTGAACCCCGGGGAAATTATACTCATTGCACATTCCACCACACAGGCTACAAATGCCCTGCTCGAAGGTGACGTCGCAATAGTTGGAATAATAGGTATGGGAAAAGGCCTTGAAGGCCTGAGGGCAAAAAAGGAGACAAAGCTTGACCACATCGGCCTCGGCTCTGATAAGTTTCTCCAGACCAGGCACTGTTTTCTTGATACTTCTCTGCCCCTTGATGAAAACAGGGTCCGCAATGCTATTGAAACACTTCTCAAAAGCGGGGCAGAAGTAATTGTAGCCTCAGAGGCATTCGGAGTCGATAACCTCTCAAACGAGGAGTTCGTAGTGCATATCGCACAGGAAATGGGGCTCCTTGCTACTGCCGCAAGCAGTATTTCAAAGCTTTACGGCTTAAGGGTAAGAACAAGGACTGCGGTGCTTAATGCCAGCATGATGCCTAAGATGCTGGAAACAGCGAATATGACAGAGGAGGCCATTAAGAAAAGCGGCATTAAAGCCCCACTTATGGTTATGCGTTCCGACGGCGGAATTATGGATATAAATGAAATGCGCAGAAGACCTATTCTTACGATGCTTAGCGGCCCGGCTGCTGGTCTGGCCGCCGCACTCATGTACGCTAAAGTGTCCGACGGAATCTTTCTTGAAGTAGGCGGGACCTCAACCGATATCTCTGTCATTAAGAATGGAAAGCCACAGGTCAAAAGCGCCCAGATCGGAGGCAACAGACTATACCTGAAAACCCTTGACGTTAGAACCCTCGGCATTGCCGGCGGCTCAGTCCCCAGGATCCGCTCGGGCAGAATTTTTGAAGTGGGACCCAGAAGCGCCCACATAGCAGGGCTGGATTATGTGTCCTTCAGCTGCGATACTGACTTCAGGAATATTGAAATTGAAAATGTAAAACCCAGGGAAAATGACCCTGATGACTACCTGGCAATCTCTATCAGTAAAAACGGCCATAAGAAATTTACAATTACACCTACCGAGGCCTCCGGTTTCCTTGGGCTTGTAAAAGAGAAAGGTCATGGCGAAGCAAACCATATGGCAATTGCACAGGCCATGAGCTCACTCTCTGAAAAATTGAATACACCGGCTGAACAGATCGCCCTGGATATACTGGAAATATCTGCTGAAAAAATTAAACCCGTAATAAGCCAGCTTAAGAGGGAATATAAGCTCGATGAGGAACTCATTAATTTTATCGGCGGCGGCGGCGGTGCATCTGCAATTGTCCCTTTTACCGCCGGATATCTTGATTACCCTCACAAGATCAGCTCTAACTGCGAAGTCATTTCTGCAATCGGGGCTGCTCTTGGTATGATCATGGACTCAGTGGAAAGATCTTCAATTAATCCCACTGATTCCGAAATTATTGCAATCCGCCAGGAAGCGCTCGACTCGGTTATAAAAATGGGGGCAGCCCCGGATACCGTAGAAATTACTGTAGAGATAGATTCAAAGAACAAAAAAATTATTGCCGTCGCAATGGGCAATAGTGAGCTAAGAACACGTGACCTGAACATTAAGGAATTGAGCCAGCACGAGCTTTTCAGCATCTGTGCTTCGTCACTTAAAACTTCAACCGATAACCTCATTATTGCCGGACGAACCCCCTTCCTGTACGCTGTAGTCCATAAGGGCGTTAAAAAAAGCAGTTTCGGACTTATAAGAAGGGAATTCTGCAAGCTCAGGGTAATTGACAGGGAAGGCACAATCCGCCTGCAGATGAATGAGGCTTTTGTTGTTTCAGTTCAGGCAGGTGAATTGAAAAACAAAATCTCCAGGGCTGTTGAACGTTTTACAGTTTTTGGCGATGCAGGTGCCCTTATGCCTAATATATTTCTGTTGATATCAGGACAGATAATAAATCTTTCCGGACTGATTAATGAAACACAGGTGATGACACTGACAGATCTGGAACTTTCCAGAATATCACCTGATGATGAAGTAGTCCTGATTGTTTCTTCAAAGTGACCAGGTGAAAATTAATGATTAGAAGTAAAAAATATGATGTTGTGGTTTACGGCGCTACTGTTGCCGGAGTAATCTATGCCCTTAATAAACGGGGCGAGGGGAAAGATGTGCTGATGACAAACCGCTACGGATTTCCCGGCGGAAGCATCACTTCTGGCCTGAACTGCCTTCAGAAAATAAAGGAACCCGAAGGTGAAGGCTTTTATAAGCAGTTCATCTCCTCTCTGAAAAAAGATAAATACGGCATCCTTTATAATGATGAAAAAAGAGTGCTGGTTAACCCGGAAACGGTTAAAATGATCCTCCAGGAATTACTTGTGGCTAATAACGTCGATATGCTCTTCCATGTCAACCCTCTTAAGACTGAAACTAAGGGTGACCACCGCCTGGAGCTGGACTTAGTTGGAAAAGATGGAATTATAAAAATGACCACTTCATTGCTGCTGGATGCTTCGGAAAACTTTCTCTTCAGCTTTATTCATGGAAGATTCCAGCCAAGGGAGATTGCAAGGAAAGCAAATCTCTTTACAACAAGGCCCCTGGAAAACGGCTTCCTTATGTATGAGGGCATTTCAAACTATGTGAAACTGCGCGACGGCAGGTACTGGGTTTCACTCAAGAGTGCGGACGGCCTGAGCGAGAAAGAAGCAGGAAGATTTACTCCTGTGCTCCATAATTCCGGGGCCAGAATTCAGATTATGCCCCCTGAGATTTATTCCCGGTTCGAATTTGACCGGGAAAATGAGATCACTGAGGAGCCTGTTAAGACGGTAGAAGAAATCCTGTCAAAAAACTATCTGTCCGATGAACAGCTTGTCAAAGCTTCAGAAATTGAAACACATTTATGCGGATAATATGGAAAAAAGTCAAAATATTCTAGAAAAATTGAAGTTCGGCCTTGTCGTATCCTGTCAGGCCGAAGGGGAATCACCTTTCAATTCACCTGAAGGAGTTGCGCTTTTTGCTAAGGCCGCTCTGCAGGGGGGAGCAAAAGGTATAAGATCCGAGGGTGTCGAAAAAACAAAGAGGATTCTTTCTGAAGTCGATATCCCCGTCATTGCACTCAGCAAATCCTATTTTCAGGATGGAACTGTAAGAATTACCGGCTCTATGAAAGAAGTTGAAAAACTCATGGAAATCGGCCCCGGTATCATTGCTGTTGACGGTACATTCAGAAAAAGAGAGGGACTTAGCGGTCCAGAGTTTATAGAAAAAATAAAGCGCGAATTTGATTGCACTCTTATGGCGGATATCTCCAATTCCGTAGAAGGTCTGGAATGTGAAGCGGCCGGGGCAGATTGTATTTCTACAACTCTTAACGGGTATACTCCGGAGACTTCGGCGGAATGCCCGCTCGGCCCTAACTTCCAGCTCCTTGAGTCCCTTGCCTCAAAAGCCCTTGTCCCTGTATTTGCTGAAGGGCGCATCAATACACCCGAGGCAGCGGCAAAGATGATCAGAAAAGGCGCATGGAGCGTTGTAACCGGCTCTGCAATTACGCGCCCGGCACTCATTACTCAATGGTACATTGATGCAATAAAGAAAGTGCTATGCCAATGAACAATAATGAAAATGATTACGACGTCATTGTTGCCGGAGGGGGCATTGCGGGCATAAGTGCCGCTGCTAAAGCATCCTCTATGGGAGCCCGCGTACTTCTCATTGAACGTTACGGATTTTTAGGAGGTATGTCTACCGCCGGCATGGTCTCGCCATTTATGAAATATTCCATTAACGGCAGGCCTCTTGTTAATGGTGTCTTAGGGGAACTGGAAAAGGAAATGAAAACTATGCACGGAATTATAGATAACGGCTTTTATGCCGGTAGCTTCCGTATCGCTTCCTTCTCTATTCTGGAAAAGTCCGGCTGCCACCTCCTGCTCAATTGCGAAATATGCAGCGTCGAAATACTCGATGGTGAACTAAAGGCTCTCCGCGTTCTCTCAGAAGGCAGGACATTCAGATTCACCGGTAAAATATTTATTGATACAACCGGAGACGCCCAACTGCTTTACCTTGCCGGATTGCGATTCAGCAAGGGAGACGAAAAAACGGGAAAATTGCAGGCGCTTACAATGTTCTTCAGAATGGCAAACATCAATATGAGAAAAGTTACGGATTACGCCGCACTGAATAAGGAAAACTTTTTTTCATGGATGGATTATAATTTTGACTTCAGGAAAATCATTTCCATCGCCGGATATTTCAGCCAGGTGAAAAATGCCATTCGGGAGGGTAGACTCTCCCCGGAATTAGAATATATATTCTTTACTACACTGCCCGAAGAAGGAGAAGCTTCCTTCAATACATCAAACATCCTGTCGCTCGATGGCTCCAGCTCTTTTGACCTTACCAAAGCTGAAATCAAAGGACGTCAGCAGGTATCTGAGGTCGTTAGCCTCCTGCAAAGCGAAATCCCGGGCTTCGAAGACTCATTCCTCCTCGAGACGGCTGTTCAGGTGGGTGTACGAGAAACACGCCGGGCAGTAGGCGACTATGTTTATACAGGCGATGACGTAAGACGGGGATGTAAGTTTCATGACGCAGTTGCAAGAGCCTGCTACGGAATAGATATACATGGGCAGAAAGATGAAAATAGCGTCATGGAGCACGTGCCCGAAGGCCAGTACTACGAAATTCCTTTAAGAACACTCTTCGTCTCGGGAGTCCGGAACGTCCTTGCTGCCGGCAGGTGCGTCTCTTCTACCAGAGAAGGACACAGTGCGCTTAGAATTATGCCCACCAGCGCTGCTACAGGTGAGGCTTCGGGCGCAGCGGCGGCACTTGCCGTCAGGAAAAACAAAAGCCTCCGCGAGCTTCCTTACCGGGAAGTGCAGGAATTGGTCAAGTATAACATAATGGCTTAATAAAAATGAACTCCGAAGGATTTAATTCAAATGAATAAAAAATTTATAGACAATAAAGATGCTTACGAACTTTTGGAATCCCTGGGGGAGGAATTTGCCGTAGTCAATAACCCCGACTACGTCTATCCTCCCTTTGAGATTTATCCTATGGCAGAAAAGATTAAATCCGTCCCAGGCATTATTCCCGCATTTGTGATGGATATGGACGGCACTACAACTACCACTGAGCTCCTGTGCCTTCACTCCCTGGAATATATGATCCGCCTCTTTAGCTCCAGAATGTCAAATGAAGAGTGGACGGGACTGGACCACGTTTTGGACTATCCCCATATAATCGGTAACAGCACGACAAAACACGTGGAATACCTTGTAAATAAATATCAGAATTCCTTCAGGACCGAGAATATTAAAAATGCGTTTGTTCACGCCGCGCTCTGGACGCTGGTACTTGGACGCGATGAGAAAAGAAAGGAAGAGGTCAGAAACAACGTCATAAACCTGAAGTTGGGGGATATGCTTTCGGATCCGGTGCTCATAAACCTGGGGCGTGATGCATCAACGGTTGAAATTACTCCTGAAATTATTAAACACTTTGTTAACACCTATGGCAGCAGTTTTGAACCCTCAGGCTTCGACAGCATTGTAAGAGCAGGCATTGACGTCTACTATCAGCGATATCACGAAATTCTTGAACGCATCAAAAATGGGGAAGGAAGCAATGTAGCCGCGGAAATTTTTTCTGATCCCGGTAAACACCTCATCGAGCCTATGCCCGGCGTACTGACTTTCCTCTCAATTATTAATGGATGGGTCGCTGAGTCTCAAATAGAATACTTTTTGCCACTGATCTTTAAAGACTATAAAACAAGAACGGGCACAGAATTCCCCGCAAGTTTAATGACCGCAGCCAAAGAAAACCTCCGCCTCCTGGCGGGAGTTTACAGAAAGAATCCCGCTAAAAAGGCGCTTGTGACTTCTTCAATTTTTTATGAGGCTGATATCGTAATGAGGGAGCTAATGACAATGCTCCGTGCACAGATAAACTGCAGCCAAATTCCTCGGGAGCTTAAAGACACGCTTTGCGAAAAGTTCTCCGATTACAATAATGTCTATGACGCGTTCATTACTGCCAGTGATTCCAGCGAAATAAGGCTTAAACCCCACAGGGACCTTTACAGCATGTCTCTTCACAGACTCCATATTCCAAAGGAAAAATTCAAAACGGTAGCGGGATTTGAGGATAGCGAAAGCGGCACCGTGGCAATTAGAACCGCAGGTATCGGATTATGTGTGGCACTTCCGTTTGCACAGACTAAAAAACACGACCTTTCGGCTGCCTCTTTTGTGTGTGAAGGCGGTCTGCCTGAGGTTCTCCTGTGCCATAAGTTATTTATTCATTAAAATGAACATAGGTAAGAAAAAGTAATGAACAATAAAGTTTTTCACGTTATTTCAAATACGCACTGGGACAGGGAATGGCGCTACCCATTCCAGAAGAACCGCCAGATGCTCGTCGATATGATAGATAATGTCCTCGATATACTTGAACATGAACCGCAATACAGGGCGTTCCATCTGGACAGCCAGTCAATTGTACTTAAAGATTACCTCGAAATCCGCCCCGATAAAAAGGATCTCCTCATAAGGCTTGTTGAGGAAAAACGGCTCCTTGTTGGTCCATGGTACATACTTCCCGATGAATTCCAGGTGGGGGGCGAAAACCTTATACGTAACCTTCTTCTGGGGCATAAAACTTCTGCTATGTACGGCGGGGTGTCAAAAATTGGCTATTCACCTTTTTCCTGGGGACAGATATCACAGCTCCCCCAGATATATAAGCAGTTTGATATAGACCTTATTATGTTCTACCGCGGCGTTAATTCCATTGACAGCCCAAGGGCGGAATTTTTATGGGAAGGAGCGGACGGTGAAAAAATGGTCTCTTCCCGCTTCTCTACAATGCCAAGATATAACTTTTACTTTTATATCTATCGCCCGGTGATCCATAACGAGTCTATTCCGGATGTTGAATACAAGTGGTCTAAAGGAGGTATGCCTTTTCACTTTGCCGATAAAAATATGTATGGAGAGGATTACTCAATAATTGTCCCGCTTGATTCATATTACAGCCAGAATATAAAACCCTCCGTTGAATCAATTATTAGGGAGCAGGCTCACGATTTTACAACCAGACACGTTATCTGGATGGAAGGGCACGATTCAAGCGGACCAAACGCGAAAACCGCAAGAATCATTAGCGATATAAATAATATGATGCCCGGAATGGAGGTAAAACACAGCACTCTTGAAGAATATGCGGATGCAGTACTGAAAAGTGTGGATAAATCCAAACTCAAATTAGTCCGCGGGGAACGCAGGAGCGCGCAGTTCGACAGGCGCAGCGGAAACCTGTACGGCTATACAACTTCAGCCAGAATGTACATTAAACAGAAAAATTACGAAGCGGAAAAATGGCTGATGTACTATGCTGAGCCTTTTAGCGCTTTCTCTTCGCTTTTGGGCAGAAATACCAGCGACAATTATCTCGATATTGCCTGGGAGTACCTGATACAGAATTCGGCTCACGATTCAATCGGCGGTTGCAGCCTTGATGACATACACGACGACATGATTGTGAGGTATAAGCATTCCCTCCAGATCTCACACGGTGTATTTGAAAGAGCAGTTAAATATATCTCGAAAAATATAGACAGCAGTAAACTTCTTCCCGTGCCGGATGAAAAGAATATTTTCCTTACGGCATTCAATCCCGGTAACTACACGCGAAATGAAACCGTGCAGGCATTTATAGACGTTCCGAAAGAATTTGACAAAGGCAGCATCAAGGTTCTTGACAGCAGGGGTAATGAACTTGATATAGTAGTCACGGGAAGGGAAGCCTGCCAGCCTGTTCTGGAGCAGCTCATAGACCGCCCGATGTACTTCGAGATGATGCGCTACACTACTCTCCTGGAACTGAAGGACATTCCTGCTTTCGGATTTAGGCAGTTTAAGGTAATTCCTTCATCTCAAAAAAAATCAGTTAAAGGAAGCCTCATTAAAACCAATAGGGCAGGGGAGAGGCTCCTTGAAAACCCGTTCATCAAAGTAAAAATTAATAGCGACGGGTCTTTTAATGTAACTGACAAAGAATCAAAGGTAACCTATAAAAACCTGGGCTATTTCCTGGATGAAGGTGAAGGCGGTCATGCCTGGACGCATGAGACTCTTGAACCGGTCATCTCTACGCTCAAATCAAAGCCGGAAATAAAAATCATTGAGGACAACCCTCTTAGAGCTGTCTTTAGAATTAAACATATTATAAGGCTTCCTGAAAACCTCAAATCAAGACTCTCAAAAACCAGGAAAATGGTCCGGATGCCTGTTATTCTGACACTTAGCTTGGGAAAGAACTCAAGGCGCCTGGAGTTTATGGTGGAAGTTGATAACATAGCCGAGAGCCACCGCCTTAGAATGCTTTTCCCAACCGGGCTTGATGCAAAGTATTCATACGGGGAAGGACAGTTTGACGTCGTTAAACGCTCAATTGACCGCCCTGATACAAAGGACTGGATTGAACAGCCCATGTACGACTATCCGATGCACCACTTTGTGGATGTTTCAGATGGCGCAAACGGCTGCGCTGTTTTAAGCGAAGGCCTAAAGGAGTATGAGGTGATGCAGGATAAGCAAAAGACTCTTGCAGTTACACTTCTGCGCGCCTTTGAATACATCATTGCACCCAGCTCAAAACAGGACTATTCTCACATGAAAGGCTCACAGTGCCTGGGGAAACATACATACCACGTCGCCTTTTATCCCCACAGGAAAGACTGGTCTGAAGGCAAAGTCTTTGAACAGGCTCTGACTTTTTCAAATTCCATTTCTCTTGTGCAGACAGGAGCATCTGAAGGGATGTTAAACCCCGACTCATCGTTTATTGAATTTATCCCGAAGGATCTCGTCTTCAGCGCACTTAAAAAAGCAGAGGACGGCCAAAATGGAAGCTTTATTCTCAGGCTCTATAATCCTTCCGGAAGAACGATAACAGGAAACGTTTCAACCCTTTTCAGAATATCAGGGGTTGAAGAAACTACTCTGGAGGAAAAACCACGGCGCAAAGTCGATACCATAAACAGTAATTCTTTTAATGTTACAGTAGGGAAAAAGAAAATCGTTACCCTAAGAATAAAATTCGATACTAATAATGAGGGATTCAATGTTTGAAAATAAATACGGACACTTTTCAGAGGACTTCAGGGAATATATAATTACTGACCCGCGTACCCCCAGACCCTGGTTTAATTATATATGGAATGAGCATTATGGCGGACTCATTTCCCACACGGGCGGAGGCTTCAGCTTCCTGGACTCACCCCGCGACAACAGAATTAGCAGAATGAGATATAACTGCCTGCCCTGGGACAGGCCCGGAAGATATATACTCGTAAAGGACGCTGAACTGAATAAGTACTGGTCGCTGAGCTGGGCCCCTACAATTGACCTTAAGTACGATAAATACGAGTGCAGGCACGGGCAGGGGTATACAACCATCATTACTGAAATTTTTGGCATGAGGGGAGAACTGACTTATTTCGTCCCCCTGGATACCAATGCCGAAATATGGAAGGTAAAACTGACGGATTTATCGGGCAGAAAGAGAAAACTTGAAATCTATTCCTTCATTGAACTCATGATGGGCAATGCTCTTAACGATATTATCAATGAACCGAACGACAAGCATTTTACAGAAATTAAATTCAACACTCAGCACGAGGCAATTGTTGCAACAAGACGCTACTGGGTCCTCAATAAAAAGGTCTCTGTGGCTCAGCCTAATATCGACTGGAAGTATAATCTCGTATTTACAAGCACCCTTCCCGTTGAAGGCTTCGACAGCAGCCTGGACACATTTATAGGCCGCTGGCGCTCGGAGGCAAACCCGGAATCGGTTGAAACCGGTGTGATGAAAAATAATGAAATAACTGCGGGCGACCCGGTTGCTGCACTCAAGTCAAAGGTGTGCCTGGAACCATCCTCCGAAATCGAGTTTGCTTCAATTCTTGGAATTTCACCCAGGGAAGAAGACCCCTTTGAGCACCTGAAAATTTGTGATCTTAAGGAAACCGGAACCCTAAACAGCAAATTTCAGGAATTGAAGGACTACTGGACCGGATACCTGAATAATATTAAAGTCCATACACCGGATAAGAAATTTGATGCAATGCTCGGGGTGTGGAACCAGTACCAGGCTGCAGTTACATTCGACATGGCACGCAACGCAGGCTATTATCATGGAGGCCTGCTCTTCGGTACGGGAATGAGAGACCAGTTCCAGGATATTATTGGAATGGTAATTGCCCATCCGGAGCGCGTAAGAACACGCCTCCTGAAGGCCCTCCGTTACCAGTTTTCTGACGGCTCTACGCTGCATAACTTCTTTAAGTTTACTGACAGCGGCGAAAGGACCAATCATTCCGATACTCCGCTCTGGATACCGTTCGGCATCATTGAATACCTGAATGAAACAGGTGACTTTTCAATCCTTGAAGAAACAGTGAACTACTACGACAAGGGGAGCGCTGATGTATATACCCACATGATTAACGCACTCGATTTCGCAGTCTCTTCGACTACTGAAAGATCACTCCCCAGGATTATGAACGGTGACTGGAATGATACTCTCGATCACATCGGACCCCTGGGAAAAGGGGAGACCGTCTGGGGTGCCTTCTTCCTGGCTTATGTCCTGAGGAAAACTTTTGAACTCCTGGAGCTTAGAAAGGATAAGGAAACCCTCAGCCGCTTTACCGCTGCTTATAAAAGGCTTAAGGCTGCAACTGATGAATTCTGCTGGGACGGCGAGTGGTATATAAGGGCATTTAAGGATGATGGGAGCCCGGTTGGGACACATAAGGACAAGCAGGGAAAAATATTTATTAACTCTCAGACCTGGTCTGTTATATCGGGGCTTGCCAGTAAGGATCGTGCAGACAAGGCTCTGGAATCGTGCAAAAAGTACCTGTATAAACCTTACGGCATTCAGATCTGCTGGCCTTCATTTACGGAAATAGCAGATGACATAGGGCTCATCAGCAGGTGCGTCCCGGGAAAAAAGGAAAACGGCGCAATTTTTAACCATGCCTCCTCCTGGTTCGTCCTGGCAGCAATTATGAACGGCGACATTGAAACGGCTTATGACGTCTATTCGAAAATGCTTCCTTTGAATTCAGCAAAGGATATCGACAGGTACGAGGTAGAGCCTTACGTTTTTGCAGAATATGTTACCAGCCCCGATCACCCGAGTGTTAATCAGGCGAGCCATTCCTGGCTTACCGGTACAGCAGTCTGGATGCTGAGAATAGGGCTGGATTATATACTTGGCTTTAAGACGTCACTGCACGGAGTGACTGTTTCACCAAACATTCCTTCAGCGTGGAAGGAATTTAAGGCCGAAAGAATGTTCCGCGGCAAACGCCTCATTCTTCATGTCAATAACGAAGCTGGAGTAAACTCTTCTGTAAAATGCATGAAGGTAAACGGTGAAGTTTCCAGCTCGGCTTTCATAGATCCTATGCAATATGATGCCAGTGAGATTAAAATTGAAATTGTAATGGGTTAATACTGTTCCTTTTGGAAATCTGTTCTCTATATAAAAAGCAGCCTGAAAAGTTTAACGGCTATTCAGGCAAAGGCTTTCTTTCAATTAATTCATTTATTCAAAAACTCAAAAAGGTCGTTGTATGAAAAAAACTTTCTTAGTACTGATTCTGAGTTGTTTTCTGGCATCAGGATATCTGGCTTCTAAAACAGGTGTCCTGGCAGGAAGGTCCCAGAATCTTGCGGCTTTAAACAATTCACAGTCTGATGCCGCAATAACTGCTGCTCCAGGATTCCAGGGAACTCAAAAGAATTCCTTGTTCTCAGGCACAATCTCCTGGGAGAAATCTGTTGCCAAGAATAATAAGCCTTCTTACTTCGGTTCAAATACCGAAAGAGGTATGGCTGTCGGAAAGGTTAACGGCAACTACAGAATGTATGTCGTTTCCCGCAATGGCGGCAACAGGATCTTTGTTCATGATGCCCTGACTGGCGACAGCCTTGGAACTCTTATTAATCCCAAGACTACTTCAGGTACATTCCCGGTCAACTGCGCCGGAGTTACTCAGGACGGAATCATTTACGTCTGCAACATGGTAACCGACGCACAGAAATCACCTTTTGTCGTTTACAGATGGGCAAGTGAAACCGATACCGGCAGGACAGTCCTTTCCTATACTGCTGCAGATGCTGCCTGGAGAATGGGCGATATGTTCAGCGTGTCCGGTAAAGGTGCCGACATCACAATTTTTGCTGCCGTAAAGGACCAGCCAAAAGTTGTTAAATTCACTTCTTCTGACTCAGGCAAGACTTTCACCTCATCAGTTATTACTCTTCAGGGTGCAAAAACAAGCTCAAGCGGTAACGTTTCGCTTGCTCCCGACGGAAGCTTTTACTTTAAGTCTTATACTACTCCTATAATCCACTATACTGCCGATGGAACAGTCATTGACACAATTCCTGCAAGTGTAGTATCCTCATCAATTACAAAAATCGAATATTTTGAACTTGATGGCAGGAAGTTCATCGCCGGATATATGCCTGCAGCAGGCCAGGCAGGAACCGCCGAAAAACTTCAGATATTCAACATAACTACTCCAAAGAAAACTTTCCTTGCCGATGAATCTTCTTCATTGGGTGCAACTGCAAATACAAACGGAACCGGCTCTGTTGAATTTATGAATATTCCCAATAGCGGAACAGACAATTACGTATTCTTCCTGCTCGGTTCAAATAATGGTATTGGCGCCTTTACGCTCAACCCGCTTTACGTGCCTATGCCTTCTGAAATAAACTGGCAAAAAACAGCTGCTAATGGCACAAAGCCGGCTTATTTTGGCTCCGACTATGAAAGAAGCATGGCTTACGGAAGAATTAGCGGCGAAGATAAAATTTTTGTCGTAAGCCGCACGGGCGGACCTAAGATCGTAGTCCACGATGCCTTTACTGGCGACAGCCTCTATGTCATAGCTAAACCTAAGACTGACGTGGGATACTTCCCGCTTAACGTCGTTGGCGTTTCTGAAGATGGCGTGATCTATGCCGCAAATATGACACTCGATGCTTCAACTACACCGTTTACGGTTTATAAATGGAGTTCAGTGGATACTGCCAAATCTGTCATCTCCTATAAAGCTGCCGCTGCAGGCTCAAGAATGGGCGATGCTTTTAATGTTTATGGAAAGGCTTCGGATAATTCACTTACAATCTTCTGCGGCGTCAAGGATAAGGGACAGCTGGTGAAATTTACCACTACCGACAACGGTAATACATTCACTCCTACCGTAATCACCCTTGAAGGCGCTTCATTCAGCTCAATGCCTAATATTGCTCTCTTAAAAGATGGATCTTTCTACTTTAAGACCTACAGCAAACCGCTTATCCATTATTCGGCAGACGGCAAAATGCTTGATACGGTTAAGGCTGCAAACAGCTCTTCAACCAATATCAAATATTTCGAAATGAATAACAGAAAATATATAGCTGCATATTTACCGTTCGCAGGTCAGACAGGACCTTCTGAAAACGTTAACATTATAGACGTAACTGATCCTGCAAAATCTTTCCTCTCGGCTGTTACCCCGTCACTTGGGGCAGTTAAGAACCTTAACGGCGCTGGCTCTGTTCAGGTGCTTAAATATTCAAAAGACAGCAGGGAAGTTGTCGTTTTCTTTGTTATGGGCTCAAATAACGGCATTGCCGCATTTACTTATAACGATGATATGAAGCTTGGCGTGAACGATACACTGTTCTTTGGTAATACGAAAACCCTCCTTGCTAATCCTTATGGCGCTGGTTTCGTTGCCGGTGCGAACAGCTACGGCGACCTGGGAAAATATCAGCGCTTCGATATGTTTAAGGACGATGAAGTTAATGCCGTTAAATACTATTTCGGCTATAAGAAAATTACCGGTACGCCGGATACACTAAGCCTCAATATCAGAACTTTTGCCGACGGAAAGCCGGGAAAAATTCTGAGAACTATTAAGGTTACTACGGATAAAATAGACACCACGGGACAGGGAAATGTGTTCTTCCTGGATTCTACTCTGGTTGTACCTGATTCTGGTAAAATCTTTGTTGGTGCCGAATGGGCTACAGCTTCCGATGATACTGTTGCCCTCTTTTCTGATAAAAATGGCGAGGGTGACAAAAAATCACGCGCTTGGGAACTCTACAGTGATAATTCCTGGGGATATTTCGACCAGCCGGGTTCAGTGACATGGGGGCTGGATGTCGACTTATGGATCTCTGTATTCTACAAGAAAGGCCCACAGATTACTGCTGTTGAAGAAACCGGAAAGCAGAGGCCTTCTGGATATGCTCTTGAACAGAACTATCCTAATCCTTTCAACCCATCAACAATGATTAAATTCAACCTTAAGACCGGAGCTAAAGTATCACTAAAAGTATATAATATACTTGGAATGGAAGTTGCAAACCTCGTCAACGGCTTCATGCCTGCAGGCCAGCAGTTTGTCAGCTTCAATGCTTCAAAGCTCGCAAGCGGTATCTATATCTATAGCCTGAAGGTTGAAGGCATGGATGGAAGTAAATTTAACTCTGTTAGAAAAATGATGCTCCTTAAATAATGCGCCTTTTGGCACCGCTTTAAGCTGCCAAAAGACATCTATTTGGGAATAACCGACTTCCTCCCGGAATGGAAAGCCTGGCTTTAATGCCAGGCTCCCTTCCGGGGACTTTATTTTGAACTCATTAAATTTGAGGCTTTTACCTCTTACTGGATTTATTTTAACCTGGGCTGATTTATGAAAAAAGAACCTGTTTTACTTATTGGCGACTCTATTACCAATGGCTTTAATGAAAAAGAACTCCTGCCTGACTTCGATATACTGAATTATGGCGTCTTTGGCGACAGCACCGTAGAACTCCTGGAAAGAATTGAAAGTTCGTGGTTTAGCAGTGAACCCCTTACTGCATTCGTCTGTATCGGGACCAATGACTTTGCAAGGGACAGGACTGATAAATATATCCTGGGCAATATGCAGAAGATAATTAGCAGAATTAAAGAGTTTTCCCCCTGCGTGAATATTGTGCCTGTTTCAATCTTTCCTACGCGCGACAATCCGCCGCGGCCAAATGAACGCATAAGGGAATTTAATTGCCAGCTTGCTCAACTGGCTAAAGAAAACGGCCTGAGCTATTTTGACATTAACTCTTACTTTTCCGATGAACAGGGAAAGCTCAAAATTGGGTTTACTCCGGACGGGCTTCATCTTACCGCAGATGCCTATAAACTATGGGCCAGGCTCATCTCGGAATACTTAACAAAACCATAAAGGATTTTGAAAAGAATTGTCCTCTTGCGAAAAATTTTCCGTGAGTATGAATATATTTTCATATTTGTAAAATATTCCATAATTTTGCGTTCAAAATTGAGCCCGAAATGTTACTAGTCAGATCAACCGCAGGAATACGTCACGTTTTAACCCTACTCATATTCTTCTTTGTCTGTCTCTTCCTGCATGCCCCTGCAGCTAATGCGCTTAAGCCTGAGGGCCAGGACGGAATAAAATTTAATAAAATATCAGTAGACCAGGGACTCTCCCAAAGCTCTGTATTCTCAATCTGCCAGGATAAAAAAGGCTTCCTCTGGTTCGGTACGCTTGAAGGTTTAAATAAATACGATGGCTATAACTTTACTGTCTTCAGGGCAAACCAGCCGGCGGAAAATTCCCTAAGAAGCAGCACTATTTTTAAGATTTACGAGGACAGGCACGGCAACCTTTGGATCGGTACACTAGGCGGAGGACTTACCAGGTACAATAAGGATAAGGAAAACTTTTCTTCTTACCTTAATAACCCGGCCGATCCCTCAAGCATTAGTAACAATAATGTCAGGGCAATTCTTGAGAGCAGCGACGGAAAACTCTGGATTGGAACTAACAACGGGCTTAATATACTCGACACGAAAACCGGAAAATTCAGGCATTACTTCAATAATCCCGCAGATCCTAAAAGCCTGAGTAACAATTATGTCTGGTCAATTTATGAGGATAAAAACCATCAGATCTGGATCGGTACTTATGGCGGACTGAATAAGTTTGAGCCGGCTCATAACGGATTTACCAGGTACACATATTCACCCGGGCAGAAATACGGCCTTAGCAATAACTATGTCTGGGATATATTTGAGGACAGCAAGCACAGGCTCTGGCTCGGTACAAATAACGGACTTAACCTGCTCGACAGGACTACAAACAGGTTTACTGTCTTTAAGAAAAACCCCGGCGATAGGTCAAGCATCAGCCAGAACAACATCTGGAAAATCTATGAGGATAAAAAGGGCGTAATATGGATCGGTACGCTGGGCGGGGGACTTAATCGTATTGTAGAAGATTCCCGCGGAAAAATCGGCTTTGTCAAATATCAGTATTCTGCACGCGAGCCCTTTAGCATCAGCCATAACTATATCTGGTCCATTTTTGAGGATAGATCGGGCGTCCTGTGGGTAGGCACCGATATAGGACTCAATATGTATGACAGCAGAAAGGAAAAATTCCGGCTCTTCCAGAATAACCCTTTCAACCCCAACAGCCTTTCCGGCAATGAGGTTACGGCTATTTGCGGCAATAACTTTGGCCGCCTCTGGATTGGTACACGTAACGGGCTTAATATGTATGAACCCCGCAGGGATAATTACGTGCACTATACTTCAATGCCCGGAAAATCAAACTCCTTAAGCACCAATTACATACGCTCGCTTTATGAGGATAGGTCCGGCATTCTCTGGATCGGTACCAATGGCGGGGGAATCGATGAATTTAACATCCGACTGAACAGGTTTAGCCACCACAAGGTTTCTTTGGGCCAGAATTCAATCAGCGATAACAATGTTACTGCAATTCATGAGGACAGGGAGGGAACATTGTGGGTCGGCACACTTTCAGGGCTCAATAAATATGACAGGAATAAAGGATCATTTACACATTACCTGAACGACCCCAAGAACCCATCTTCACTGAGCCATAACTATGTCTGCTTTATATGTGAGGATAAATATGGCAGACTCTGGATCGGTACGCTGGGCGGGGGACTTAACCGCTTTGATAAAAATACTGGTAAATTTACCCGCTTTCAGTTTGAACCTGCCAGGAATAATGCCCTCAGCAATAATTATGTGTGGACTATAATGGAAGACAATATTGCTGGCGAGGATATACTGTGGATCGGCACAAATGACGGACTTAACAGGCTCAATCTCCGCACTAACAGCGTCATTGTTTACAAGGAGAAAGACGGCCTCCCGAATAATGTAATTTATGGCATTCTTAAGGATAGTAACGGCAGCCTGTGGCTTAGTACTAATAAGGGAATTTCGAAATTTGACCTAAAAAGAAAAATTTTCAGAAATTATTCCCCCGGCGACGGGCTCCAGAGCTATCAGTTTAACGGGGGCGCTTTCTTCAAAAACAGCAGTGGTGAAATGTTCTTTGGGGGAATTAACGGATTAAACAGCTTTTATCCTGACAGTGTTAAAGACAACAGGGTAATACCCCCCATTGTCATTACCAATTTCCTCATTTTCAATAAACCGGTTAAACCGGGAGAAGATTCTCCATTGAAAAAATCTGTTACTGAAACCAGTGAGATTAAACTCGATTATAACCAGAGCGTATTTTCTTTCGAGTTTGCAGCTCTTCACTACTCAAACCCGACCGAAAATCAGTATGCATACAAGCTGGAGGGCTTCGATAAAAACTGGAACTACTCCAAAACCAGAAGATTTGCCACTTATACTAACCTCGACCCCGGAACCTATACATTCAGGGTAATTGGATCTAATAGCGACGGCGTCTGGAATAATTATGGCGCCTCGCTTAAGATTATTATTGCACCCCCTTACTGGAAAACATGGTGGTTTATTTTGCTCTGTTTCCTCCTTGTATTTTGCATCATATGGCTCATATTTGCCGTCAGAATGCGCCACCTCCTGGCAATCGAACGCCTCAGGCTAAAGATTTCAGCCGACCTGCACGACGATATAGGTACCAGACTTACAGAAATCTCAATGCTCAGCGACATCGCCTGTGCAATGAACGATCAGAAAGAGAGCACGGAGATAAAGGAAACTGTGAAAAAAGTAGGTTCAATTGCCAGAAATCTGATCGATAATATGAGCGATATTATCTGGCTTATTAATCCCAAAAAGGATTCTCTGAACGAACTGTTCCTTAAATTGCACGACAGCTATGAGGAGATATTTTCTTATTCTCAGATCCTTCTTCACATAAATAACGCGGATTTTCTCGAACAGATCAAGCTTCCAATTGAATACAGGAAACACCTTTACCTGATCTTTAAAGAGGCTCTTAATAATGCTCTCAAATACAGCAGGTGTACTGAAATATCAATTAATACTCAGGTGAATGGGAAAATCCTGGACATAACGCTCTATGATAACGGTATCGGCTTCGACATTGGCAAACAGAGCTGCGGAAACGGGCTCGGTAATATGAAAGCCCGGGCTGAACAGATAAATGGTACCCTCAGAATCCAGTCTAAACCGGGAGAGGGGACAATGATTAAATTTACAGGCTATTATTAACACCTGACTCAATAATATGAAAAAACAGATAAAAGTTATAATCGTTGAAGATAACGAGATTATCAATAAGTCTCTCGTGACCCTCATAAACGGCGCTGAAGGCTTTACATGCATCGGCTCTTTTTTTGACTGTGAAACAATGCTTGCGAAAATTCATAACCTGGAGCCCGATGTGGTGCTGATGGATATTCAGCTGAAGGGAATGTCCGGAATCCAGGGGGTGAAAAAACTGAGGGAAATTGACCCCGACCTGAATGTCCTAATGCTGACTATACATGAGGAAAATGACCTCGTATTTGAAGCCCTCTGTGCCGGGGCAAGCGGCTATATAATTAAAAAAACACATCCTTTGCGCCTGCTCGAGTCCATTGAGGAAGCCTATGAGGGCGGTGCCCCGATGAGTTCGAATATAGCAAGAAAAGTTATAAGCTTCTTCCAGCCCGGAAGAAAAATTTCTTCCGCCGCAAACCTTCTTACCGAAAGGGAACTTGATATTATAAAAGAGCTTGCAAAGGGAAAAACTTATTATGCAATCGCCCTTACTTTCGGCATCAGCAAGGATACAGTCAGGTTCCACATTAAAAAAATATACGGCAAACTTCACGTCCACTCTCAGGCTGAAGCCGTTTCAGAAGCCATGAAAAAGGGCATCCTTTAGATACTTCGCACTTTTTAAGCAGGCACAGTCAGGCTGCTGCCTGCTTCTTCATATCTGTTTAGGGAAATTCAGACCGAATCTCCTTCAATGAAACATATCAATGCTTTACCATATTGTGCAGCTTAATCTTACCATTTGATGTAGTTGTTTAAGGTTGCCTTTTTCTCTAAAATTTGAACCGGAAAAACGAGGCATGCTCTAACTGGCGCCATGGCTTGATTCAGGCATGGTTTAAATTATTAATATTTATAAGCAAGTATCTATGCAATTTATTGACTATTCCATCGTTGCACTTTATATGGTGGGCGTGATTCTGCTTGGCTTTTATTTTGAAAGAAAAGCTTCCCGCGGGATTGACTCGTACTTCCTGGGCGACAGGAATCTTCCCTGGTGGGCCCTGGGTGCTTCCGGAATGGCCAGTAATGTCGACCTCTCAGGTACGATGATCATAGTGGGGCTCCTGTACGCCCTGGGAAGCAAGGGGTTCTTTATAGAATTCAGGGGCGGCATCGTTCTCATCATGGCTTTCTTTATGGTATTTATGGGGAAATGGAACCGCAGGGCAAAAGTGATGACCGTTGCAGAATGGATGCAGTTCAGATTCGGAAAGGGGAAAGAAGGGGACTTAGCAAGAATTCTCAGCGCTTCGGCAAACATTGTTTTTGCAATCGGTGCAATCAGTTACTTTGCTGTAGGAGGCGGAAAATTCTTCGGCGAATTCTTCGGATTGGATGAAAGTACAGGTACAATAATTCTTATCGTTATTACTACTGTTTATACCGTTACAAGCGGGCTTTATGGTGTGGTGTGGACGGATGTTTTCCAGGGATTCCTGATTCTCGGGGCTGTAATTGCAATATGTTTTATTGCCTTTAGGACAGTAACACTTCCAGCCGAATTTTCAGTATCCATCCCGATGGGAAAAGGAGAGTTTCAGCAGGTCAGAACTACATTCAAAGAATGGAGCAGCTTAATGCCGCCGTTCAAAATGAATCTTTCGGGCGATTACTCCATTTTCAACCTCCTGGGCATAACCATCCTATTATACATTATCAAGACTGCTCTTGAAGGCAGCGGAGGCTCGGGCGGCTATATAACACAAAGATACTTTGCCGCCAAAAACGACAGGGAAGCAGGACTCCTTTCACTTTTCTGGATATTTCTCCTTGCTTTCAGGTGGCCTCTGGTTGCGGCATTTGCAATGCTGGGCATATATCACGGTATAACCGGCCACATCATTGCCGATCCCGAACTTGTTGTCCCCGTGGTAATAAAGAATTACGTTCCCGCAGGCATTAAGGGACTTATAATTACCGGGTTCCTTGCCGCTGCAATGTCAACCTTTACTGCAATTATCAATGCCGGCGCGGCTTACTGGGTGAAGGATATTTTCCAGGGCTATCTGAAGCCCAAAGCTTCTGAAAAAGAACTCGTCTTACAGAGCAGACTGGCCTCGGTTTTAATAGTCGCTGCAGGAGTCGCCTTCAGCTACAATATCTCAAGCATTAATGAAATATGGGGCTGGCTGAGCCTTGGCCTGGGATCGGGGCTTGCAGTCCCACTGGTCTTCAGATGGTTCTGGTGGCGGTTTAACGGATATGGGTTTGCTGCCGGCACCTTCTGCGGTATGATTACTGCGGTCTTTGTAAAACTGTATATGCCTGGGGTGGCTGAGTATTTAAGCTTTATTATTCCTGCCGGGGCATCTTTCGCCGGCTGCATAATGGGAGCATTACTTACAAAGCCTACAGACATGAAAGTGCTTGAAGAATTCTATAGCGTGACGCGCCCTTTCGGCTTCTGGAAGCCGGTGTCAGCAAAAAAAACGGCCGGTAAACTAAAAGAAATTAAACGTGAAAACAGAAGAGACATTATCTCAACTTTCATTGCTGTACCATGGCAGATTTCATTCTTTATGGCCGGCATGATGCTGATTATGAAAAACTGGGAAAACTTCCTGCTTCTGCTTGCGTTGTTTTCGGCTCTTACTGTTGCATTGTATTTCAGCTGGTTTAAGGGATTATCTTATGAAGAAAAAGAAGATGCCCCGCAGACAGCAGAAGAGATTCCTGCTGAAACGGCTTGATTCTTAGCAGCTGAACCATAAGGCAACGCTTAAAATAAAATATTAACTAATCAGTGACGGGGAATAGCGTGTTCTCATTCCAAAAAATAAAAAGAGCATTTTACCTGCTGCTAATTACCTCTCAGGTGTTATTTGCACAGGGAGGCAAGGGCAAGATTTCAGGCAGGATAGTAGACGACAGGACAAATGAACCCCTCGTGGGCGTTAATATCCGTATCGTGGATACAAAAATGGGTGCCACTTCAGACGTGGAGGGAAGGTTTAATGTCATTAACTTAAACCCGGCAAAGTATTCTGTTACTGCCAGTATGATAGGATATGGAACAATAACCCAAACGGGTGTGGAAGTCTTTATCGACCGCACTACTGAAGTTACTTTCCGCCTCAAGGATGCTTCCATTCAGACACAGACTGTAACAATTCTGGCTGAAAGACCAAAGATCATTAAGGACCAGACATCAACTTCAGCTACCATGGACGACGAGCAGATCAAGGCTTCTCCTGTTGAGGGCTTAAGGGGAATAATTGACCTTTCGGCCAGCTTCCAGAAAAATGCTCAGGGCGACTACCAGGTAAGAGGCTCTGGCACTAATGAAGTCAGCTTCCAGGTTAATGGCGTCGAACAGGGGAATTCTAATACTTCTGTCCCAGGCTGGGGAGGCGGTACCAAGGCTAACAACTCCTGGAAATATGACGTTAACCCTATCGGCGTCCAGCAGATGCAGCTTATCTCGGGAGGATTCTCGGCTGAATACGGCAACGCCCAGGCAGGCATAGTTAAGGTAGTAATGAAGGAAGGCGCCCCGAAGTTCTCCGGCGAATTCAGGGTTGAATACAGACCCGCCGGGCAATACCACTGGGGCGATTATATTTACGATAAAAGCAGCCCTGAATGGCAGACCTGGGGTAACCTCAACTACTGGATGAATGTCGAAAAGGAAAACGCAAAGATTTCTCCAACTTCCAATATCTTTACATTCCTGGGAATGAATTCAAGATATTCCGAACTTTATAATAAGGTGTTTACTTCAAAAAACGCTTCACAGAGTGAACTTGCCAGGTGGGATTCACTTGCAAACAGGGAAATCGAGTGGGCCTATGACCTCTGGACTAAACTCCATACTCCCGATGAGGCAAATCCGCTTGGCGTCTATGACTACAGGACTCATTCATATAAAAGATATATGCTGGGCTTCGGCGGCCCATTGGGCAAAAATCCCGACCTCCTGAAATTCTTCTTCTCGGGGGAATATAAGAGCAACCCTACAAGAATTCCTTCAACGGAAAAAGACCAGGTGGCACAAAATTATATTCTTACACTTACTTCACAGATAATTAAAAATCATAAGTTTAAGTTTACCTCCGGCTTCCAGAAATACGTCGGGGGACTGTTCTCAGGTTCCGATGACATCAGATGGGCCGGCATATCACCGTCCTATAAATACTTCGCTTCACGCGATCCTGTAAGAACTGAACTTACAACCTCGCAGAGCTTTAACTGGGTTTATACTCTGGATAATAACTCATTTGTCGAAACTCAGGTTACTCACCAGTACGAAAAGTATGAACTGCCATATAAATACCTTTATACCTGGAATGATGAAAAAGACAGGCTTGACGGCTCTAATGATACTACGGGTTTGCTTCTTACAAGGGGCCCTTGGTGGGATTCGAGATTTACGTACTATGAAAATATTGCTACCGACTTTTTCCAGGATAACAGGTCCGAGCAGGTCAGCTTTAGCTCCGACTATTCAAACCAGCTTACTAAAAGCAACTACCTTAAGGCTGGTGTGAGATTTAACTACTGGGACCTTGCCAATACTGGCGTGACGTATAATTTTAAGGCCAATGCTTTCCTTACCCAGCAGGGCGTAGCCGAACACTACACCGCTTTTCCTGTCAATGCTGCCCTTTACTTTCAGGACAAGATGGAATATGAGGGGATGGTGGCAAACTTCGGCCTAAGAGCAGAAATGTACAATTTCCAGACCGCCGTGCCTAAAGACGTCTTTAACGTCTTTTATCAGGGAACTCAGGGCCCTGGAAGTCTGGGCAGCATCGAAACAGAACGCTCAAAAACAAAGTACATGTTTCTTCCCAGGCTCGGCCTGTCTTTCCCTGTAGGCGAGAATACAGCCTTCCGCCTTCAGTATGGGCACTTTGCATCAATGCCTGTTTTTTCACAGGCTCTCGGTACTTCAACATTCTACGGCTGGAACACCAGGGGAAACCCAAATCTCGAACCCAAGAAAACAATCAACTACGAGTTCGGGCTCCAGCAGCTGATCGACGAAGACAACAGGCTTGACGTTGCAATCTATTACAACGACAGGGTTAAGCAGATCGGCACTCAGGAAGTTGCAAGCTTTACTGGTAATGCCAGAAATTCCATCGGCTTTACAGACGATAATTTGCAGCTGTTCTACTATAATTCTTCTACCAATAACCAGTTCGGTTCAACAATCGGTATAGATATAACTCTTGAAAGTGTCACAACCTCTAACTTCAGCTACAGGCTCAGCTACAGCCTTTCACAGACGACAAGCGGTACCTATGGCTCCCCGATACTATATCCTGAAAATGCAGCAGGCTCAGAGACAAGAATTACTTCTATGGAAATGCTCGCTTCCTGGGACCGTACACACAGTTTCCGCGGCCTGTTCCAGTATTTCTTTAGGGAAGGTGAGGGATTTAGAATTCTTAACGTCTATCCTTTTGAAAATACCACATACAGCCTGACATATACTGCACAGTCGGGGCTCCCGTTTACATACAGGACAAGCAGCGATCTGAAGGATGTCTACAATAACAGAAGGTATCCCCTTGAATCTAACTTCGATTTTAATTTCAACAAGACTATACTTTGGGGTTCCACAAAACTGATACTCGGCCTGCGTATTATGAACCTCCTTAATAACAGGTGGCTTACTCCTCCTGATAATGAAAGTGACAGGAATGCATGGATCCTCTATGGCGTAACGGCCGACAACCCCGATTATCCCAGGGAAAGCACCTATCTGTTTAGCCCTTACCGCGCTTACAGAAATGTGCCAAGGCAGATCTTCTTTACACTCGGCGTAGGAATTTAAGTTTATCATCATAAAAAAAACAGTTATGAAAAAAAACTCTTTATCAGTTAAATTATTTCTCTTTGTAACCCTTCTCTCCTCGGCCGTTAACGTATACGGGCAGGGGGATATTGATGCCCCTCTTTTGACATTTACACGGGGAAAACTCTGGCACAGCCTATTCTTCGGAAAATCGGGCCCGGGCTCCTTCAATAACTGGGCGCAGACCGGCATAAGCTGGGACTGGCCAGGCTTCGATGCTTCCAAAATCAAGGAAGACATTGACGGCACGGCTTCATACATGGCAACCGGCGGGCTTTATATAGGCTGTAAAAACAATAAGGATAGTGTCCTTGCCTGCGAGGACTGGTCCATTTATTCATCCAGCATATCAAACGAAATTACTTCAAAGTACAGGGTCAGTAAACACAAGAAGTACTCCGATAACTGGGGTATGCAGAAAAGAAAATCGGGCGGGGAAGAGACCATTGAAACCATATGGCAGTATAACCCCAATTTCCCAAGCCAGTATGAACCCCAAAGGCAGCTCCCTTTAAGAGTAAGAAGAACTGCACACCAGTGGAACGGCTCGATGAGCGATGAGAATTATATCATATATGAATACGTAATAAAGAATATTTCAAATGAGCTCAAAGAGTATAAGGAAGAAAGAAAGATCGTTGATACCCTCCACGGCTTCTATGCGATGTTTAATTATGCTATTAACTGTAATTCGAAGTCCTGGAGAATCTTCTATCCTGACCTTTCTTCCGGAGCAAGAAACACAAAATTCAGGACCGATAACTCACGGAATATGGTCTATGGCTGGGCAGGCGACTACAAGGAGGATCCGTATTCAAAGGATAATCCGAGAGCAATGAGCTATGCCTTTGCCGCTACAAGGGGACAGAAACTGAAAAATCCTGCAACCGGCGAAATTGAACCATCTGGTGAATGGCTTGCACCTGGTTTTGCCGGCATAAAACTGCTTTACTGTACCCCTAACAGCATTAACCATTTGCCGACTAAAATAAATAAAATTGCCTGGTCGGCAGTTGATAACAGTATTGACCTTGGGGGACCGCTTACGGGGAAAAGCGGGGTCCTGGAAGACTACTACTCCGTGCTCAAAGACCCTGCAAACGCATTCAGCTCAGTTACTTCAAGCTTCGATCCCTTGATGGGAAGCAGAAGGCTATGGACTATGATGTCTCTCGGTCCCTGGGATATTGCCCCCGGAGACTCGATCGTAATTGCAATTGCTGAAATGGTTGACGGGATTGACTACAGCAAGTGCACCGGCCCGGATATGTATAAAAGCGATGCAATAACCATGCTTGCAAAGGGCCGCATTGATAACTTTGAACCCACTGCAGATAAAGCACAGTTTACTTACAATAACGGCCTCAGGCACCCGAATCCGCCAATGGCCCCATCCTTTAAGGTTAACTTCTTTAAGGGAAAAGATAATTTTGTGGCTAACGAGATTACATGGACGGATTCATGTGAAAACTTGCCTGACCCGGATGACGGAGTACTGGATCTTCAGGGCTACCGCCTCTACCGCTCGGAATACCTTCCTATTGGTCCCTGGAAAAAAATTGCCGAAATCTCAAGGCGTAAGGATGGATATTATTCAGCAGGCAATTATACTTTTGTCGACTCAACCGTTGAAATTGGAACCAGATACTATTATGCGCTGACTGCATTCGACAGCGGCAGAACTTCATGGAATATCAATCCGGCGGCAATTTATCCCGGCACACACTCAAGCCAGGTCCCGCCTCTTGAATCTTCCATTTATGCAAACAGGTCACTGTACCCCTTTGTGGCTACACTTGCACCACCAAAGACCCTGGACAATGTGCTCGTTGTTCCGAATCCTTTCGTGATCGGAGAAGGCTCTTCTCAGCCCGGAGATGCAGACCTGATACAGTTTGTAAATATTCCTAACCCGTGCACTATAAGAATTTATTCCGTCAGGGGAGACCTCATAAAAACTATCAAAGTGGATGAGGGCCAGGGTGCAATTGCATCGTGGAACCAGGCTACTGATTACGGACAGTTTGTTACAAGCGGTATCTATGTTTACCATATTGAATCTTCGCTGGGTAGTAAAACCGGCAAACTGGCAATTGTCAGATAGAGAAACAATTTAATTAAAAGTCTGAATATTCATTGAAACTCATGATGAAAAAATTAACAATATTACTTTTGCTCTTACTGTCTGCTCAGATGTTCCCGCAGGACTTTAAGAAGACCGGAACTGCAGGCTATACATTTCTGGAGATTCCTGTTACGGCCAGAAATGCCGCACTAGGTGAGTCATCCATAAGCCTTTCAGATATGAACTCATCTGCAGTATTTTCAAACCCTGGAGCCCTGGGCTTCCAGCAGCAGAGCCATTCACTTTCACTTAGCTATTCCCCGTGGTTTGCAGATATAAAGCACTACGCAACCAGCTATGCATTCTCTTCGGCAATGGGCGCCTTCGGATTCAGCGCCGTTGCGCTCGACTATGGCTCCATGCCCCGCACGGTCAGGCTCTCAGGCCAGAGGGTATTTGAACAAACGGGATTCTTTAGCGCAAAATCAATGGCACTGGGACTTACATACGCAAAACAGCTTACGGACAAATTCTCTTTCGGCGTAACGGCAAAATATGTCAATGAAAAGATCGATGTTTATTCCTCATCAAACGTCCTGATGGATGGCGGCTTCCTTTACCTTACCGGACTGTCCTCTCTGAGGCTTGGTGCATCCATAACAAACTTCGGAACAAATTCAAAATTCAAGAACAGCGATTTCAAGATGCCTGCCATGTTCAGGATCGGCGCTGCTGCCGAGGTCTACCAGTCGGATAAAAACAAAGTGACCCTCATTGCCGAGGCTGTGCACCCGACCGATGCCGACGAGAGGGTAAACGTTGGTACTGAAATAAAACTGATGAATATTCTTACACTCAGGGCCGGCTATAAATTCTTTTATGACGAGGAAAAATTCAGCTATGGATTCGGACTGGCTCTGCCGATGGATTATCCGGTGGATCTGGACTTCTCGGCTTCCGATTACGGCAGGCTGGGCAATGTAATTAGATTAACTTTTCAACTTGGTATGCTATGAAAACAAAACTTCTTTTCCTTGTAACTGCAGCATTATTTTTCAGTTCCGCTGTTATGGGACAGGTCAACTCGGTCAGCTTTTCGGCAGGTCTTTCAAACACGCTGTCAAAAAGAAATGACCTGCAGATTAAAAGCATAAACGGATTCGGGGGTGACATTGAAGTCCGCTTTAATGCCTATGGAAAATTCTGCATCTCTCTTACCGGTGGCTATAGCGTATTTTCAGTAGAGCAGAATATGTACGCCATGTTTGCCGAATGGAACTGGAAGTACTGGAAAAGGTACTTCGGAGACATAAATGACCCGAACTTTTCAAAATCGACACAGTGGGTTCAGTCTGTCCTTAAAGATTCAAGCTACAGCGCCGGATTTAACCCGGTTCAGAAAATGGATCTCTTCCCGGTATTCATTACCGGCAGCTATGAATATGTGATCTCCGATAACCTTTCAGTCAGGCCTTTTGTTGGCGCCGGCGTGTTATTCTATTCAAAGAGGCTCTATGTTGAAGAATCCTGGAAAAAGGTATTTGCCGGGATGGATAATTATGTCTATGGATATTCATACCGCAATATGTCCGAAAATGTATCCGGTAATCCGTATGCTGCAATGGCAGGGCTCGACGCCGTCTACTCCGTTAATGATCTCCTTAGTCTCAGCCTGGGCGCAAAATACGCCTATGTTTTCCGGACAAAAGGCAAATACGGATACGATAACTTTCCCATGAAAGACGTCTTATCGGCAAAGCTTGGCGTTACCCTTAAATACTGATTTAATAATTTTTTTATAAAGAAATGAAAACATCAAATTTGATCCTTCCTTTAGTGCTGGCCTTATGCTTTTTACTGAAGCCAACTTTTGCGCAGGACCGGCACCTGATTTTGGGAGCTGAGGGGGCTTACTATAAACCTGTTGGCACACTCAGTGAGAGATTCAAGCCCACTAATGGCGGAGCTTTTTACATGGGGCTTCAGACAAGTAATAAATGGACGTGGCTTGGCAAGGCAGAATACCTGAAGTTCGACAAAATTAATCCCGACAGGCTCAGCCTTAAGCGCACGGTTACAATTGATGGAGCCGACCGGGAAGTAACTTTTCCAATGAAACAGCTTAAGATCAGGCTTGAAATAGCAGGCCTTGGCCTTGATACAAAATATAACCTTTTCCGGACGGGACTTCTTGAGACAAACGTCGATGCAGGCTTTGGGTTCTACAGATGGATATTCCACAGGGAAGGCCTTGATTCGCTTTCAGCCGGCGTGCCATCTGGCACCGGCGGTACAAAAACCGTCTATTACTCAGTGAAAAACGCCCTGGCTGTCAGCCAGTCTGACTGGAGCGGAGGCTTTAACGCGGGACTGGAAGTGATAATAACTCCCTTTTATCCCGTTGCTATATCATTTAGCGCAGCCTACAAGAATATTGTCGGTGAACTGTATCCTTCACTGGAACTCGGTATGGAAAACATAAGCACATTTCAGATGTTTGACCTGAAAGCGGGGATTAGAATAAAATTATGACAATCAAAAATTTATTGCTTCCGGCTCTTGCTGCCTTGATATTTCTTCTTCCTATAACGGCCGCTGCACAGGCGGATTATCCTGCGGTGAAAGGAGCCTGGCTTACAAATGTCGACAGCGATGTCCTGCATTCAAGGGCAAACATCGCAGAAGCTATCGATTTATGCGACAGCATAGGAATAAATACCATTTTTGTTGTGGTCTGGAATAAGGCAATGACTCTTTATCCCAGCAATGTGATGAAAGAAATGTTTGGCGAAGAAATTGACCCATCTCTGGCAGGGAGAGATCCACTTAGAGAGCTAATAGAAGAGGCGCATAAGAAAAATATCTCTGTTATTGCCTGGTTCGAATTCGGACTTTCAAGCTCTTATAAACTTGACGGCGGAAGAATTCTTAAACTTAAGCCGGAGTGGAAAGCCTTAAATAATAAGGGTGAGCTCGTTGAGAAAAACGGCTTTGAATGGATGAACGGCATTAACCCTGAAGTGCAGGATTTCCTTCTTTCCATTATCCGTGAAGTCGTAAAGAACTATGACATTGACGGCATACAGGGAGATGACAGGCTGCCCGCCATGCCGGTCGAAGCGGGTTACGATAACTATACTGTCCAACTCTACAGGCAGGAACACCAGGGAGCACTTCCCCCGAAGGATTTCAGAAACCCTCAGTGGATAGACTGGCGCGCCGGCAAGCTCAATGAATTTATGCAAAGAATTTACAGAAGCGTGAAGGACATTAAACAAAGCGTGATCGTTTCCATGTCGCCAAGCATATTCCCCTGGTCAAAAGAAGAATACCTGCAGGATTGGCCCGAATGGCTCAGGCAGGGAATGGTCGATATGGTATGCCCGCAGCTCTACCGCTTTGAAATCGGTGAGTACGTCAGGGCGCTCGATGAGGTGGTAAAATCTCAGATAAGCAAAAAGGACCTTGTGAAATTCTATCCGGGAGTGCTTCTGAAACTTGGCAGCTATTATGCAACTGAAGACTACCTTAAATCGGTAATTACAGAAAACAGGAAAAGGGGAGTCGAAGGTGAGGTGTTTTTCTTTTTTGAAGGATTGAAGAAGTACCCTGACTTATTCAGAAAGTATTACAGGAACCCTGAGAGGGCCGGGAACTGAGTTCATGCCTCACCTTTGTCCGGTTCAAGAGTGGCAAGTAAATAACCAAATATAAATGGAGTAAAAATGAAAAAAATGCGTACCGTTCTTTTTGCAGTTCTATTGCTCGGGCTTTATGCAAATAATACTTCCGCACAGTGGAAATATACAAAAAGAATTTCTTTCCCCGCGGCTGACAGCTCTATTGTTCAGCCTTTCTTGTGCACGGTTGATGACAATGGCAGGCTTTATGTGATCTCTTCTAGGTCTACCAACCTGAATGCACACGATGCAATCTATTTCCTGAAGGATTCTAAAGACACAGTTATGACCAGGATGATCGATTATACCGCAATAGGCGATACGGTAAATATTAAAATGCTGGTAGGAATTACGCATATAAAAAATAATATCCTGGTCTCAGGAAAGATAAATAACTTTGTCTCTCCGGGAGGACAGTCGTGTTCTTACTACTACCTGGACGGCGATACATCCAAGGGAACCCGCTATGGCTATAGCCCGTACCTTTCCGGATGGGGCACTTTCGTTCTGGGCGCTGCGGCAACTAAAGATTCAATTGTTTTTGCCGGCACAGATTATACAAAAGGCATTCGCGCATTCAACTTTTCTACAAAATCCAAGCTGGCTGGCTTTGCTGCCTATATTTCTCCCGATAATCAGAATGCAGAGCCTGGCGGCCCCTCAACAGCAGGTTTCGACGTAATCAGGGACTGTGCCGTTATTCCAAATGGTGACTACTTCGATCCCAAAACACCTTTCTATACCTCAAGGAATTCACAGGCTGTTGGTGAGCTGAATGGCGGAATTGCTTCCTGGACGGGCGGAACACAGTACGATAAGGCAGCCGTCAGCTCCAACCACCAGAACTATACTGCCTTAAGGGTCGTTGATCTCGACAACTACTTGAGTTTCAACAGCTCAATTCCTTATGGCATCACCTGCGACAATAAGGGAACACTCTGGGTTGCAGGTATAGATTCTACCAGGAGATGGGTAAAAGGTTTTCAGGTGGAAACAGGCATAGTTTCTGCCAATGCCACTCAGGTAGATGAGCTCCCTTCCTCAGGCAGTAAGGCTCAGCCCGACCCAAACGGTGCTCCGATGACGGGACCTGCCGACGTGGCATTTACCTCTGATGACAATACCGCTTATGTAATTGATGCATGGCAGAGATGCGTCTTCCAGTTCAACAACGGGACTTCTGACGTGAAGAAAGCCAGTGTCGCTCCGGCAGATTTCAAACTGGATCAGAATTATCCCAATCCTTTTAATCCTGCAACCAGGATCAGCTATTCGCTTCCGCAGGATATGAACGTAAAGATTTTCGTTACAAACAGTCTGGGACAGGAAGTCGCTCTGCTCGTCAACGGCTTTGTGCAGGCAGGAAAACATACAGTTGAATTCAATGCAATGAACTTGTCAAACGGCATATATTTCTATACTTTAAAGACAGAAAAATATGTCAAAACAAATAAAATGGTTCTTCTTAAGTAAATGATTCTGAAGTTTCTTCTTCAGAAGGAAAGTCGTTATTTAGGAAGGAAGACAGGTCTTCCTTCCTTTTTTCAATTCAAAGGAGATTTCAGCGGGAAGTTTTATGGCGAAAAAAACAATACTGATTCTGTTTATGGCTTTTTTTGCGGCAGCCGCTTTTAATAGCAGCAATGCTCAGGCGCTGCACGAGGAATTAAGGGGCGTCTGGATTACAAATGTGGACAGCGACGTCCTTACTTATGACGATGCAACAATTGCAAAAGCGATGGATTATCTGGCCTCCATCGGCATAAATGTGGTGTTTCCTGTTATGTGGAATAACGGCTACACTCTTTATCCGAGCCAGGTAATGTCAAAGATGTTTAACAGATCCATTTCTCCCAAATGCAGCGGGAGGGACCCATTAAAAAGACTCGTCATTGAAGCCCACAGGAACGGTATTGAAGTGATACCATGGATGGAATACGGTTTTGCCAGCTCTTATGCCGCAGGTTCAATCAGCGACGCAATAATAAGCAAATTCCCATACTGGGCATCCAGATTCAGTAACGGGAATATCTTAACCGACGGCAGCTCTCCTAACACGGGATTTGTCTGGATGTCCGGAATTAATCCTGAAGTACAGAATTTTATAATTTCTCTCTGTTCTGAAATGCTGGACAACTATGACCTTGATGGAATTCAGGGTGACGACAGGCTCCCGGCTCTGCCAGTTGAAGGGGGATACGATTCCGTGACAGTTTCAATCTATAAGGCAGAACATAATGGTTCTACCCCTCCATTGAACTATGACGACAGCGGCTGGAAAAAATGGCGCGCAGACAAGCTGACACAGTTCCTTTCAAGGCTGAGGGATTCCGTGAAAACCAGGAGCAGCAATCTTATACTCTCTTCGGCACCAAGCCCTTACTACTGGGGATACAATGACCACCTGCAGGATTCACCATCTTGGATCAATAACGGCATAGTGGATAACTTTATTCCGCAGATTTATCCGAATCCTCCTGCAAGAAGCTTTTCGGAATATCAGTGGATACTAAACCGTACAATGCAGGATATTTCAGCCGAAAAGAAGAATATTTCATTCTCCGGAGTTCTTGCAAAGGTTGGATCTTATGTCATTACTCCGGGAGACATTGTAAACTGCGTAAAAGAAAACCGTGCCAGGGGAATAATGGGGGAGACATATTTCTTTTATGAAGGCATTGCAAACCTGAATAAGAAGAATGGCGATACACTTAAGACTACTGTTTATTCAAGTCCCGCATTGCTTCCTTACAGAAACGGAAAAGTCTGGCGCCCAAAGGCAATAATTGTTAATGAGGATGAAGATTCACTTACTCTCAGGCAGGGCATCTGGAAAAAAGAAGTAAGCAGCGCAATAGGCTATAAACCGAACGTCTACCTTTCTAACGATACAAATTATGCATCTTTTAACTATAACATTAATGTTCCTTATGACGGATGGTTCGGCGTTTATGCCTACGTGGAACCGAATCTCATGCTTTCGGATAAGGCCTCTTATAAAGTTTATTCCGAAAATGATTCCTCTGAAGTTGTTGTGAATCAGTCCCTGGGCCAAAACAAAGGGTGGTATAAACTGAAGGATGTATTCCTGAAGAAAGGATTGCATAAGGCCGTAAAACTTGATAACAGCGGCGTTAAAAACGGTAAATATATTCTTGCAGATGCGGTAATGATAATGATCAACAGGAAATTGTCCCCGGATGTTGTTATAACTTCCGTAAAGGATGAAGAAAAGACCGGAAGGAAAGCCGTCCTTGATAACTACAGGCTTGAAAACAACTATCCGAACCCGTTTAATCCTTCCACAACGATACGTTACAGCATACCGTCAGACAGCAACGTATCGCTGAAAGTCTTTGACATGCTTGGAAGAGAGGTGACAACGCTGATTTCTGAAAATTTACCTGCAGGCACACACCAGCTTGAATTTAACGCCGGCAGTCTTTCCAGCGGTGTTTATTTTTACCGCCTTACTGCCGGAAATTTCAGCCAGACAAAAAAGATGCTCCTTGCAAAATAACCGGTCTCACCATTTATGCACAATACTTCTAAAGATGAAAAAAGCCATTTTTATATTTCTTTTCCTTTTTAGTTCACACATATATCCCTATAAGGCAGTCCTTTATGACGGAAGCCGCGCACAGGCATGGGAAAAACTGATTGCAAAGACCCTGGCCGGCATAGTTAACCGCGATTCTTCCAGACTTTATCTCCTAAATGTCTATGAAACCTGGAACTACTCCGGAACAGATGAAAATTGGGCTGAAATTTACAGGACAAGAGGGAATGTCACTTTTGACACACTGAAGTCCGTTTCTGCACTGATAGACCGGTTCCGCCCTTTTATTAAAGGGGGAATCAGCTACGATGCGAACCGGTATTACTCAAACTTCCAGTACCAGAACCTTCAGTGGCAGGGGGAGTACGCGGCACTGCTTGGAGGGTTGACTGACAGGCTGCCTGTTACACAGACCCAGGCTTTGGCCTTTAACCTCGGGCTTAATGACACTGTCCTTGTAAAGGACTCATTTGATAATGATCCTGATATTTATGTGACGGGCAGGCTGGAGAACACAATTAATCCATGGAACAGTTCTATCCTTTCCGAGGAACAGAAGTATCTTAACATTGTTTCCTGGGGTATTAAAAACCTTCTGCCCAGGTGCAATCCTTCAAAACTTTATATACGCGAAATAACGGATTATACAATCCAGAAAAAAATGTTTCAGGTTAACCTGGCGGGTACCGATCCCTACAGCGCTAAATTTGAAACTCTGCCCGACAGAAGGGCTGAGATTCTGGAGCAGATACTGACATATTTGCATTCAAAGAACCCTCAGACAGTATTCCATATCTACGGCTGGATGACCCCGGAACCCGTAATACAGTGGTTCGCATTCTTCGGCGCGAGCTTTCATGAGACCTTATTGTCCAATATGTCCTGGCATTCCTCTTTTCGTGTAGCCCAAACGGAATACAAAAGAGCCTCCCTTGTAAATCCGGATACACTCAGGCTTTCGGACAAATATTACCTTCTCTTTATCGGAACCGAGGGGGATGCCGGAAACTGGAACTTCGGCTTCCAGTCGGGTGCCTGGCTCTCTTCCGACAGGGGAAAGGTGCCGGTTGGATGGGGATGGAACCTTGAACTGATGAATGAATGCCCGTTTGTTGCCTCCTATTATTCTGAAACAGCCACGGCAAATGACGGATTCATCAGCGTCACATCCCCGATGGGATATGCTTATCCGGACCTGTTCCCGCAGGAAGTCTGGAAAACCGCGGTGGATTCTGCGGCTTTTCTAATGAACAAGTTTAATGTTAATAACGTTTACGCATACAAGCATTATGCAAACGGGGCATACACATATTCATACCGCGGCAAAATGCTGGATAACAGCTTCGATTTCTACAGGCTTGGCGAATATGAAAGGGCCATTAATGCCGGCCTTACATTTGTCTTCGACCCAAAGCTCTCAACACAAACCCCATATTTGAATTTCGGGGGATTGCTTTTTAATCATTCTGATGATGGTACATTTTACGGTGACGTAAGCAGCCTTGGCGCTGCAGCCTCCAGGATACTGAATGCGCTTAAAACAAAAACTAAACCTTGCTTTATGCTTGCGGGATACCAGAGACTGAGGCAGGATGATTTTGTTGGCCGTACAGATCCTGAAAACGCAGATATTTCTGTGGGAAGACTTCTTCAGCTTGTAAATATCTTAAAGTCTGATCCTACTACAGGAAATAACATTGAAGTTGTTACGCCCGAGAAATTTTCAGCTCTTCTTAGAAAGAAGCTTGGGATGTCAGGTTTGGATTTAAGTGCCGCTCAGATGAAAGAATATAAGCTTTTACAGAATTATCCGAACCCTTTTAACCCTACAACCATGATTACATTCCAAATACCAAAGGAATCTATGGTTGAGCTGAAAGTGTTCGACCTGCTGGGAAGAGAAGTACTGACTCTTGTAAGGGAATATAAGCCGGCAGGCCGGTATTCTGTAAGCTTTGATGGTAGCAGGCTGCCCTCCGGAATGTATGTCTACAGGCTGAAAGCAGGGCAGTATACATACAGCCGTAAAATGTCCCTGATCAAATAACAATTTCATTTTGCTTTGTTGCAATAATTAAGGAAGATTTTTTGTGGAAAACGTGACTTTAACCGAAGTGCAGACATTGGGACCCGAGATAAAATCAAATGAGAAAACCGCTCCTCTTCGCGCCGACGCGCTCGATGCACTAAGAGGGCTTGCAATTCTTGCCATGATTTTATCCGGAAGCATCCCTTTCAGCGGAATAGCAGCGCTGCCTGCCTGGATGTATCATGCACAGGTGCCTCCGCCGGACCACATCTTTAACCCCAATCTTCCCGGAATTACCTGGGTCGATCTGGTATTCCCTTTTTTCCTTTTTGCAATGGGCGCCGCAATTCCCCTTGCATTATCCAAAAAAATAAGTGTGGGAGTTCCTGAATGGAAGCTGGCCCTCCAGTCGCTGGGAAGGGGTCTGCTCCTTGCGGCTTTTGCAATATACATTCAGCACATAAAACCCTACTCGCTTATGTCTGAACCCGGCGCATTAACCTGGCTTACGGGCATCCTGGGTTTTATACTTTTATTCCCAATGCTCCTAAGGCTGCCTTCTGCAATGAAACCGGCTTATAAAATTTTAATCAGAATGGCCGGGTACGGAGGCGCTGCAGTTCTGCTTTCTGTACTGAGATATGCTAACGGAAGCGGATTTTCTCCAAACAGGAGCGATATCATAATCCTTGTGCTTGCAAACGTAGCATTCTTTGGTGCAGTTGTGTGGCTTTTTACAAGGGAAAATGTATTGCTGAGATTGGGGATTCTGGCGTTTTACCTGGCAATCAGGCTTACGCAGAATGTTGAAGGGAGCTGGAACCTGCTCCTCTGGTATGCAACTCCTGCCTCCTGGCTTTACAAATTATATTATCTGCAGTATCTTTTCATTGTGCTCCCAGGTACCATAGCGGGGGACATGATACTGAAATGGATGAATTCAGGAGAGAAAAATGCAGCCCTTTCAAGTGAGGCAAAAAGCAGGTATTCTCTTGCATCTGCACTTTTATTTATTTGTATAACAATCACACTTTACGGGCTTTTTACACGGGCTCTTGTTTTTACTCTCCTTGCAGATGCAGTAATTTGTTTCCTGGGCTATCTCCTTTTAAGGAAAGCTGAAAATGCAACCGGCAGGCTTTACCGGTCACTTTTCAACTGGGGAGTTTACTGGCTTCTGCTCGGGCTTTTCTTTGAGGCCTTCGAAGGGGGCATAAAAAAAGATAAATCGACTTTAAGTTATTATTTTGTTACTACGGGACTTGCCATTTTCTGCTATATTGCGCTATCCGTATTCATAGACTGTATGAAAAAGAAAAAATATTTCAGCCTTTTAATCAGCAGCGGCCAAAACCCCATGATAGCATACATAGCCGGGAGCAATTTCATAATGCCTGTCTTGGCACTCACAACACTGGGTACATTGCTTAATTATATGCTGATCAATCCATGGTTGGGATTTCTGAAGGGCCTTATATTTACTCTTCTTGTTGCCCTGACAGCAGGATACTTTACCAAAAGAAAACTGTTCTGGCGGACTTAAGCGAAAATGTCATCAACCGATGTTTTAAACAAAAAGCCTGAAATCTAAAAAGACTTCAGGCTTTTGTCTTAATAACCTCGAACTTTATTTCTTTCTGTTGAACGTAGAACGACTAGAACATTCCTCCTTCGGCCTTGTCACGTCCATCATCAATATTGCGCTCGCGGTGGGGTTTGTAATCGTTGAACATCCAGGTCAGCCCCAGGCTCACGCTCCTGCTGTTGTTGATCGTGAATTTCTCAAAAGAATAGAAGTTGCTTCCGAATGTTTCATTATCAAACCTCATCGCCCTTAGCAGGTCTGAAAAGCTTAAGTTTACCTTCAGCTTGTTGTCCAGGAACGACTTGCTGAATGAAATAGAAAGATTCTTTGTGGCGTTTGATGTCATTCTGGCGTTTTTCGTCCTGGGACTGTACATAAAAAATGTACTCATGCTTACGTCGTACCAGAGGTTCAGGGCAAGGTTTGCCCTCAGCCACATGCGCCTGTCGGCGTAAGTAAGGTTTTCGCTCAGGTACTGTCCTTCCTGCTCGCGGTAAGTAAATCCCCAGACCACATTCATCATCGATATAAAGTCGGGCAGATGTACCGGCATCTGAGGCGAATTGTAGTAGGGAAGCGTAAGCTCAACTCCGTACAATTTGCTTTTTCCCAGGTTGATAAAGCTGTAAACCGAAACGCTGTCGTCAACATTTCCTGTAAAGCGGGTGAAATTGCCGTTGGAGAATACATAGTAAACGTTTATGAACTGCGACAGGCTCAGGCTGTATGAGTTCAGGAAAAAAGGCTTCAGCCCCGGGTTGCCCATCCTGTAGCTGTTTGGACCCATGTACTGCTTGAAAGGATTAATGTAGTACACCTGCGGATAAGTAACCCTCCTGAAAGTGTTAAATGTGATCATAAACATATCGTTCAGTTTATAACCAAGGTTAAAATTCGGGAAAAGATTGAAGAAATTTCCCGAAAAGTCCTCGCCCGAAGTCAGCTGGTCACCCTGTGTATGCAGGTTCTCGGCCCTGATTCCAGCTTTAAGGTCAAAGCGCCCGAACTTCTGTGAATAAGTTGCATATGCTGCATGAATATCCTCTCTGTACCTGAAAAGGTTGCTCAGACTCATGCTGTCCTGCCATGCATTTGCGAGATATGAAAAATCCCGAACGCTGTAATCGTTATCTCTCGTTCTGTATGTATAGCTGTAGCCCGACTCGAGCTTTGCGGTTTCAATGGGCCTGGTATAGTCTGCCTTAAAAATAAACGTCTTTGCATTAACGCCCGTGCTGCTCTTCTGCTGATAGGGGGTAGATGGGCGGTAGCTGTAGCCTATGCTGAGGTCCGATGTTGAAGGCATATCCATATCGGTATACATGGCATCAAAGGTTATCTCGTGCCCCTTGTCGGCAAATTTCTTCTTGTAGAATCCGTAGAATGAAAGGTTTGCCCACTTGTTGCCCGATTTGCTGTTGTTGCTGTAGGTATACTGGGCTATATTGTTTTGATTCCAGACCGTATTGCCGCTCTTGTTGTCGCCGTCGAACTTTGTTCTGCTGTAGGCTCCGTAGAAAGTAAATGAGTTGTTGGCATCCAGGTCGTAGTCTGCCCCGAGCTTGAAATTGACCATGTTGCCCGGCATAGTGTTATCGCTTCTGCCATATTCATGATAGAGGCTTTTGCTGTCGTAATTAAACTTGTTTGTTTCACTTATAAAGCTCTGTTCGCCGAAGCCCCCGAAAAATGAGGTGAAAATGTTGAGCTTGCCTTCTTTGTAGTTCATGTTAAGCCCGCCGAAATTCATTTTATTTGTAGATGAGCTGACGTTAACCGAACCGTTATAGTTATCCATGTCATTTTTCTTTGAAACGAGGTTCAGAATGTATGCTCCTCCCTCAGCGCTTTCCTTGGCGCCGGGTGCAAGAATAACCTCCACCTGCTCGATCATTGAAGCCGGCATCTGCGAAAGCATATCCGCGGGCATCTCAAACGGGCGTCCGTCCATCTGAAGCTTTACAGACTGGCCCCTTACCGTGATATTGTTGTTTGAAGGGTTCACTTCCACTGTACCGGAATTCTTCAAGGCATCAGTTACAGACCCGCTGCTTCCGGGCACCCGGTCCATATTTATAACCTGCCTGTCCACCTTGTATTCAACCATAGGTCTTACGGTCTGTACTACAATTTCAGGCATCTGTATTACGGTTGATCTCAGCTTAAAAAGCCCAACGCGCGGGGTCGCTTCCAGATCCACTGAATCCAGCGTCTTCGTCTGGTAACCTATCATCGAAAATTTAACCCTGACGTTTCTTTTTTTAATGTTATCAACTGAAAAGTTTCCCTTTGCGTCCGTGGTGCCGCCGCCCAGGTTTTTATTGTCCGCGCGCGACAAGATGACAACATTAACGCCTGCAAGTCCCTTGCTGGTCGCGCTGTCGGCAATTGCGCCGGTAACCTTGTATGTTTCATGAGTTGTCTGGGCATTACCCAGGGAATAGAATAAAATGAGCATAATAAACGGGAGAACAGGTCTGAGTTTCATGGATTCCTCAATATATTACAAAAATGGACTGAATTACATTCCTGCGCGCCCCACCCGGGCGGGGGACAATAAAAATAGGGAAACATAAAAAAAGGCCGGATTGTGCAGCTTCCGGCCTGCATATAAATAAACAAATTAAGAGAAACTTTACATCTTTAGACGCATTATGAACATATTATGTTCCCGCGCCCTGAGAAAAACTTTGCATTAGGGACCTTTCCAGGAAATAAGCCCCAAATGGGCATTAAGATTGCAGTTAAATATAGAACAGGTGGATCTCCTTTACGTACTCTTCTTCCAGTATGGCCTTAATCTTTTTTATTATGTTCCTTCGGATCTCAAGCTCCCTTGGAAGCGAGGGGTCCTGATGCGCCTCATTGATGCGAGTCCCGACGTAAAAGTCGATTATGTCGCTTTCCTTTAACAGTTTTACCAGATCAGCCGCCGCGGTCTCATCCTGCCAGTTGTCCCTGTCCTTTAAGAGCTGGTATGTTCTTGTAAGCGTAAGGATGCCTTCCGTTACAAGATCGATACCGGACATCTTGGAGGCTGCGGGCAGATCCCCCTGTCTTTTTATGGAAGTTTCTACGGGCAGATTTAACTCCCTTGAAATAATATTTGCAGTAGTGCCCCCGCAGATTACTTTTTTCCCGTTATACTGAATTAGCTTCTGTGCGTAGTCTGAATCCTTTTCAGGGTGGAAAGGGGGACCGGTCATTACAATAGTCTTTCTGGGACGGCGGTAATAAAGAACAGAACAGGTCATGTCGTCATGTGCCTGCGCATCGGGCTCGCAATGCCTTGCCTTAAGGATTATCTCTTCGGAAAGCCTTGCGGCGGAAATAAAAGGATTTTTTGAAACCAGAGAAACAATGAAGTCCCTGCATCCTTTTTCACGCCATCCCATTGGAATATTCCTGCTGCCAAGTCCTGCCTGAGTTACTCCGTCAGAGAAAATTATTATCCTGTCTTCCGGCTCCACATTCACCTCCGAAATTCGTATGGTCCTGTTCTGCCAGCCGGCAGCAGTATAGAGTTTGAATTCAGAGGGAATAATTTTGTCTCCCCGAAGGTGAATAAACTGCGGGTTACCCATCTCAATTATTCTGGTCTCACCGTAGAGCTGCGTATCAACAACTGTCAGGGTCGAGTAACTGATCTTGCGCACCTCGCACACCGGCAGCACGTCCATAATAATCTTTATGGATTCAATAATATCCATTTCATTTGCAATAAAACGAATTGCCATTTCCGCGGTCATGCACGACAAAATATTGGCTTTTACACCGCTTCCAAGCCCGTCTGAAAGTACAGCAATGCGCCTGTGCCCCTCCCGGAACTGCTTTACGGCAAATGAATCGCCGCAGATCTCTTCACCGGACTTCTTTTCCTGGGCATAATCGATATCTACAAACATCTGCTGGTCTTTCATTTCTCCTGAGACCCCTGCTGCTTTATTAGTACCGGCTGCGCTTCGTCATTCGTAAAGCCTTTGGCAATGGATCTTAAAATAATTTCGGTATCAGCCATGTGTTCACCCAGAAGCTTGGCAATGCCCTGAACAGTATTCAGATTTTTTCTGAGCACTTCATTTGCCTTACTTGCAATGGCCTCACGCTTTGCCTCTATGCTCGTTGCATCCTGTATTATTGCGCCTACGGTCTGCTGCGGCTCAATGGTGAATATGCTGATGTTGAGAAGCTTGCCATCCGACTTGAAGTTCTCTCTTGAAATGTCATCTCCCGTCCTGAGTGCGGTCTTAAATAAATTTGCAAACGGCAGTATCTTCTCAATGTATACACCGTTTAATGTTGAAAGCACCTTGTATATCTGCAGAGTCTCCTCGCCGAACATTTCGGCAAAATGCCTGTTGCATTCAATTACCCTTAAACCGGAATCTATTATGACTGCAGCCGAGGGCATGCACCTTAAAAGCGCATTTGCCTTTTTCTGTGCCTGCTTTTTCATGAAAGAGGCACACATGGCTGTCTCAGCCTTTTTGTTGATCAAAGCCTCTGCAAAGAGCCGGCACGTATCGTAGCCGCAGCCTCCGCAATTCAGCTCGTCGGAAGGGGAAGTCTTGCCGATTTTAGCCAGCGCCAGAGTGAGTTCACTTTTTGAAGATGAATCCTGTTTTGCAGGCAGCAAGTAGGGCAGGGGAAGATCCGTACTGACGCAGGGGGTCCTCTTTTGGTTTTTCTCAGGATAAATTACCCTCTTTCTGACCTGCAGCCTGTCATTTAACCCTGTGCTTGCCTCCGATCTGCACGGCCCGTTGATACAGCCCCCCTTGCAGGCAAGTGCTTCCAGGAATATATTTTTATCCAGGCTGCTGCTCTCAAAATTCTCAAGGTAATATCTTAACCCGTCCAGCCCGCTTACGGAAAAGGTTTCTGTTTTATTTCTGTCAAGCCAGCCCGTAAGAGTTTCATTCATTCCTCCTTCAATCGGGTAAACGCTTCCTTCATGGGCAGGCCAGGGAATAAAACTCTCGCCGGAGTTTTCAGGGCTAGCCGGCAGTTTAATTTCTTTTGCTGAAAGCCATTCCTTCAGTTCATGAAACGTCAGCGCCAGATCCAGCATATCCTTATTGCGGTCGGCCTCAAGCTTTTTTGCCGTGCACGGTCCGAAGAATACTATGCCGATATCATTGCCGTATTCTTTCCTTAAAATCCTCGTATGGGCAAGAAGGGGAGATGTAATTGCGGTAACGTTTTTTTTGTAAGCCGGCATGTACTTACTTATGTACTCCACTACAGCCGGGCATGCCGATGAAATAGATAATGCGGCTTTTGATGCGTTAAGATCATCAATCAGGCGTGCCGAGACTTCCTGTGCACCCAGAGCGGTTTCACTGACGCCGTAGAAGCCGAGCGCCTTTATGGCGCTGATCAGGACTGATGAATCCATATCCGGAAATTCTGCGGCCCAGGAAGGTGCAACTGAGGCAATAACTTTGGCTTTTCTCTGCAGAAGATTCTCTGCCCGCTTTACGTCATTTCTTACCTTCTTTGCCTTGGCCGGACATATTGCCACACAATGTCCGCAGGCTGTGCACAGTTCTTTTATTATGCTGGCGTGCCCGTCCTGAACGCGGATCGCCTTCGAAAGGCAGCCCCGCACGCATTTATAACAGTCCTGGCACTCTACAATTTCGGTGTATATAGGATGGCTGTGATCCATACCTTGTCTCCTGCTTGCTTAAGATTATTCATCCAAATCTGAAAAAGCATGAAATTTTAATGTTACTGATTATTATCTGAGTATCCTTTCTTTAACATCTGATCCAAAAGGTCAAGCAGGCAGCCCGATTCAACCTGGTTGTGAATAACTCCATCTATTAGAATGTTGGGCCCTTTACAGCACCTTCCCTCGCACCTGCTGCCGGAAAGCTCAACTTTCTCCTGCAGCCTGTAATTCGAAATGCATTCTTCAATTATCCCAAGGTTCTTATCATTTCCCCGTGCAAAACAGGAACTTCCCATGCATATGCATACTTTTTTCTTTTCTGTGTCAATTGCCATATTATTTCACCGGAGCCTTTGATTTCCTGTCAATTGAAATGGACAAAACTGCAAGCCCTGCTGCCAGATCTTCATTCTGAAGAACTACATCAGAGGGGACTTTTAGTTCCTTGCTTGAGAAATTCCAGATCCCCTTAATTCCGCAGGAGACCATTATATCCGTTACTTCCTGTGCCGATTCTTCAGGTACGCACAGTATTCCTATATGCGGATGCAGGCGTGAGGCCAGTTCCGGAAGCATTTCAAGCGGATAGATATTTTTATCGTGGACTGTCTTATTTACTTTTTCTTTATCAGGATCGAATGCGGCTGCAATGTTTAATCCATACTTCCCAAAACCATTGTAACCCAATAGCGCTGAACCCAGATTTCCAACCCCGGCTAAAAATGCTATGTCTTTCCCCTTGAAAGTAATGACATTCTCAATTGAAATAATTAAATGCTCAACGCTGTAGCCTATGCGGGGCTTGCCGCAAATGCCTGTAAAACCCAGATCCTTGCGCACCACAATTGGTTTAAGATCCAGCTCCTGCGCAATTCTGTCTGAGGAAACAAATTCTCTGCCCTCTGATTTAAGCTGGTTTAACAGCCTTAAATACCTGGGCAGGCGGCGTACGGTCGGCATTCTGATTATAGTGTCAGGCCTTTCGGCATTTTCCGGGAAGGAATCCATTAAAACATGCTCGTATTTTATTGATATTTATATATCGATATTTTAATATCGAAAAATACCGCATATTATTCATGTGTGCAAGAATTTTTTGATTTTTCTGGCCGGGAAATATGCCCATTTAAAATGGAAAACCCCGGAAACAGTTTTAACAGGCTGCCTCCGGGGTAAATAATCTCGCGGTACACTAATAAAAATGCATTAAAGGACTATTTCAGGAGCAATAGCTTCCTGGAATCCATGAACTTTCCTGCCTTTATTGTGTAAATGTACACTCCGCTCGGAAGCTTCGATGCGTTAAACTCCACCGAATGACTGCCGGCCCTTTTAACTTCATTTACCATGGTGGCCACTTCGCTTCCCAGAACATTGTAAATTTTAAGGCTAACAAATTCTTCCTGCGGAATTGCGTAAGTGATCCTGGTCGAAGGGTTAAAAGGATTGGGATAATTCTGCGAAAGTGAATATGAACGGATGCTTCCCGTGCCCGGGCCGTCTTCTACATCCGACAGAGGCGGATAATAAACTGAAAGACCCTTGTTAATTGTTCCGACCCATATAGCCCCGCTTGTATCAGCAGTAATTGCCGTAATGGAATCGCTTGCGATGCCTGAATTGGAAGTGTCGTAGACGCTCCAGTCGGGGGCAAGGAATTTATGCAGGCCTCCGGTTTCTGTCCCAATCCACTTCTGATCATTTTTGTCTATGAAAATTATACTTACAAAGTTACTTTTCAGTCCCGAGTTATAAATATTATAAATATCGCACGTTGTGCCTGCATGGGCTACAAATCCCTGTCCCTTGGTGCCCACCCAGAGGACTCCTTTTTTGTCGATAGTTATCGTCTGAACATCATTGCCCGGCAGGGGGGAGTTGTCCTTATTGTTGATCATCCAGTTGGTCCCGTCATACATTGCAACGCCGCTGTCCGTGCCGAAGACCGTAAGGCCCATCATGCTGTGGTAGGCAACACAGTTTACGTGATTGCTGGGGATCTTGGAGTTTGAAGTGTTATAGACAGTCCAGTTTTTGCCGTCAAACTTGGCCGCCCCGCCGGTGCCGGTTCCAATCCATTTATTCCCGTGGGGATCTATTGCAACGTCGGTTACCCATTTATCCCCCGGCAGGGGAGAGTTGGAGCTGTTATAAACTTTCCAGTTTTTGCCGTCGAACCTTATAAGTCCCGCGCAGAATGTGGATAGCCAGATAGTATCCTTACCCTCGATTGTAATTTTGCCCGGGTAGAGGCATGTTACGGCAGAATTTGATTTGTCGTAGAGCGTCCAGTCCTTCCCGGCAATTTTAACGAGGCCTTTGTCGGCCGAGACCCATTTAACGCCAAAAGAATCAACTGCCACGGAGTTGATCTTATCCGAGGGCAGCTTTGAGTTTTTAGTGTTGTATGTCACCCAGTTTGTATCCTGGCAGAAGGAATAGGAAGAGGCAAGGATCAGAACAAATAAACATAGCTTTTTCATAACGTCCTCTCATATTTATTATTTCATCATTACAACCCTTTCTAAATAGTTCCAGTCATTACCATGACTTTCAGTATAATTATCCATGCGGCCGCAGAGTTCTTGTTAGCCTGGTGGAAGGTTATATTTATTTGCACCCAAATATAAACAAATAATTTGACCGAAGAACCGCAAGTACAAAGCGAAGATTTAACGGGCTGTCTTAAAATGTGAAGCCCTGGGAAGGGCCCGGCCAGGCCTTCCACGGGGCTTTTTTTAATCAAAGGAACTCCTTACCGGATTAAAAAACCTTGAAATTACTTCAAAAACGGGGCTGATTTGAAAACAGCTCCACATTGTGCTATAGATCACAAAAAGAAGCTATACATGCTGAATCTCAAAGGCTGAAACAATAACTCATTCCGAATTTCAAAATCCATTTCAGGTTTACGTCCGGGAACACTTCTGATAAAGGGTGATAATGGTCGTTAATTACAATAGCCTGATTTATACGGTACCCGATCTTTTGATTTAACCCGTGCTGAAGCATCAGTTCAAGCGCGAAATGCCTTCCGGGGTTAAACCCTAATCCCAGGGCAGGCATAAAGAGGTCCGCTTTCTGCGTGAAGTAGTTCCCGTGAATGCCGTCAGAAAACTCCTTATCATTTACGTGGTGATAAGCTACTCCGCCAATGGCATAGAGGTCTTTATAGTAGTACTTTGAAAATATTCCTGCCTCAATGCCGTTATAGCGGTCCTCCCAGTTATAGCCCAGCCGGGCCTCAAAGGCAATGTCCATCTCCATAAAGGCTGTACCGGTAACGTAAAAAGAAGAAAAGATGGGGCTGGATCTTATGAATTTTTCGGGACCTGTATTCATCTGTTCGCTGTTAAGTCTAAGGCCGGCCTGAAAGGTCTGGGCAGATGAAATTGATGAAAGAGACAATACAGAGATCAGAATTGAGATGCAAAGCGTTTTCATAAAGTTATTCCTGATTATCAAACATGTTACAGGTATAGAGAGAAATCAGCATTATAGGGTAAATGAAACACCCACAGAGAAAGCAAGACTGCTGAAAGGGAAATATTGCTTACGCTGTTGTGCGGGGCTGTTTGGATCCTGTGATGCACTTGAGTCCCAATTCTCCACAAAATTCATTTTCTTTGATGAGACAGATAATTTCGTCAGATAATCTATTCCATTTACCTGATATTTTTTCATTTCCGCTTCCTTGGGGGCGTAAGACAAATTTTTGCTGCTGATTTCAACAAAAAGGTCGATACTGCTATAAACTTCGTATGAAGTGCCGACGGCGGCATTCAGTCCCAGCATTGAACCTCCGCTGTACTGCGTCTCATTTGAAAAAGCACTTCTGTAATTTTCACTGTTTATATTAATACCTGATACGTTGCTGTTTATAGTTCCAAAACTGAAAACGGGACCTAGCTTCAGATATGGTTTGAAACTCTTCAATTGTGTCCTCAGTACCATAGAGGGATTGATCATAAAGGCAGTGCCATAGTTCTTATAATCATAAACAAGTTTTTGGCCATCCAGAAAGTTATATTCTCTATGTAAAGGATAGCTTGAACCGTCCAGGTACTGGAGTTCCAGGTCAAGGCCAATATTCTGATTTGCAAAGTATCCGAATCCGGCACTGAAATAGGCTCCCTGGCCGAAAGAATAATCCTTTGTCTTATAGGAATAATTGGAGACGTTTGGGGCAGTTTCATTAGAAAAGTAGTCGTAATCAGTTTGGGTTGAGATCCCGATTCCATATCCGGCATGGAGCCTTACATAGCATTCCTGCGCGAAATTAAAGCCTGATGATAAAAGAACTGCCGTCAGAATAAAAGCCTTGAGTTTCATTGTTTCTCCGTGAATAATTGAAAATGAGAAGAATTTATTGAATGATTGAATCATCCTTTGGTAGTCTTAATCCTGTTTTCCCCCCGGGGTCCCTGCGCAACTCGTTTTTCAATAGTGCCGGGCAGAATGTTTACTTTTACTCAAGCACCTTCTTTATGGCTCCCAGTACCAGATCCTCCATTATTTTATAACCGTCATAGTTCGGGTGCACACCGTCTTTCGAATATTTAGCATCCAGTCCCTTGCTTTCATCAACCAGCAGTGGATAATAATCCACATAAGGAATGTTATTTTCATTGCAATAAGACTTAATCATTGAGTTCAGCTTTATTATATCTTCTGCCGGTTGCAATTCTTTGCGCCATGGAAATTGATAAACCGGTAAGACCGACGAGAGAATTATTTTTATGTTATTTGCCTGGGCCAGCTGGACCATAGAAACAATATTTCCGAAGACATACTTTAATGCAATAGGGCCTGCGTTTTCTGCAATGTCATTTGTGCCCGCCAGAATAACAACCAGGGCCGGTTTCAGGTCAATTACGTCCTGTCTGAAACGGATAAGCATCTGCGAAGAAGTTTGCCCGCTTATACCTCTGTCGAGATAACCGTTTACCTTAAAAAAGCTGCTGTCTATAATAGCCCAGGATTCAGTTATTGAATTACCTAAAAAAACTACCCGCTTTTCCCCGGCAGCAGGGAGATCTAAATTATCATTAGAAGCTGCGTACTTATTCCAATTTACCCATTTTGTAATGTCAATATTTTGGCTATAAGCGGAATGCTGGAATAATACAAAAAAAAGAACGATGTAGCTGAAAATATTTTTCATGATTAAACTTTGTATTCGTAATTAGATATTATTTGTGGATTTTAAAATGCACTAAGTACTTGAAAAACGCAAGCCTCATGATGCCATAAAGGCAGATGTGCGTGTAAATTGGTCAAATACTTCAATCACAAAGAGTATCAACTGTGAATGAAATATTTAAGCAGTTGAGCCTTTCATGCCAGCGCAACATATAATGGGAAATATTAAATGATTCAGAAAACGCTGGCATTCCACGCAAAATTAAAATAATTTTCCGGAATAGTTTAAGCCCATTTTTCAGAAGAAGAGCAGGAGTGGGATGATTAAAACACCAAGACTTATACTTATCCCGGCAACAGGAGAGATGCTTAGGGCCGAAGCGGGGGACAGGACGAGGCTGTCTTCTTTGCTGAATGCATATATTCCTGAGAGCTGGCCGCCTGAAACACTTATAGATGCAATCCCCTGGTTTATTGAACAGCTCGATAAGAATCCGGGAGATGAATGCTGGTACTTCTGGTACGCATTGCTTGAGAAAGGGGAGTCTGCAGAAAATGTGCTTGTAGGCTCCGTTGGCTTTAAGGGGGCGCCGGATAAAAATGGAATGGTGGAGATCGGTTATTCAGTTCTGGACGAATTCCAGGGAAGATCAATTGCCACCGAAATGGCATCTGCAATTACTGAGTGGGCCTTAAAACAGAGCGGCGTTAAAATGGTAACTGCACAGACAATGGAGGACAATTATGCTTCCAGAAGAGTACTCGGGAAATGTAAATTCATAGTGAAGGAACAGCAGGGTAAAAGAGTAATATTTATAAGATCCTGCTGAAAAGTTCCTTTCTGAAGCGGGATGCTTGCCTTATATATCTGCGAAATTATCCTTTAAAAACAGGCTTAAAGTATACTTAACTGCAATAATAAAATCTTACCTTTTGTAAAATTAGCGCAATTTATGGCGTAAATGTGCAAAAAATGTAAAAATGCGGCCGGATTGTGACTAGTAAAACTTGCATTTAGGAAACTATTATGTATATTATAATAGTTGTACATTATTAAGGGAATCCCCATTTGCATCAAATCTACTGAAATCTGTTCTCTTTTTCGGATCCTGCAGCGCTGGAAGTATTATCCGGGGCTGGACCCCTCAGCCCGGGAATGACATTTAGCATTAGTGTTCCCGCACCTTTAGTCTGGATTATACAAATTGCCGGAGGAATGGTCATGAATGCTGAGAAAAAACTGCTCTGCGTCTTCTTCAGTCCCGAAACCCCCAATGAGGCAATGCTGAATTGCCTGCTTGCTCTTTATAAAAGGGATTTTCAGGCTCCTTTGAACAGGACTGTCGCAGAGGCAGTTTCAGTTCTGGTATATAAGTCGGAGAACATAAACCCTTATGCAGTTTCTGAACTGCTGCGGGAGAAAATACCCCGGGATTCTTTTCTGCCGGTTCTTAAGTATCTCCATGAGTTGTATCTGATCATTAACAGGCACCACGAGTTCACCTGCCGTAATTTTCCGCCCGGTGTGCCCGGAAGCGGCTTGAGGTACCCTCTTTTGCTTACCCGTCATATAAAGCGCCTTACGCGTTATTTCACAATGCGCAGGCGCAAAGAGTCTTTGGTTAATATTAAGGGAAAGGACTAGCCATGGAACAGAGGACGAAAGAGCCTTTTTTACAGGTATGCACGTGCATGTTCGAGGAAAGTTACAGGCTTGAGATTTCCGGCCTGCAGTTAAGGGTGCTTTTATCAGTTATGAGGCATACACTGGGTTACCATAGGGACTCGCATGAACTGGCCGTGAGGTTTATTGCCAGGGATATAGGTTCAACATTCCCAAGGGCCGCACAGGCGCTTGAAAAGCTTATTGAAGCCAATATAATCTTTGTCCTGGAGGAGGCCGCAGCCGGCCATAAAGGAAGGGTGCTGTCTGTAAATAAGGACTATAGGACATGGATAAGATTCCATAAGTATAAGTCGCGCGGAAAGCCTCAGGCAAAAGTCGCTGAAAAGGATTCCATCGTTCCCATGGAAAAAGAGTCCCCAAAAGGGAAACAGTCCCCATTTGGGACACATCAGAGTGTTCAACTGGGAAACGCCCAGAGTCCTCAATTGGGAAACAAAGGAAATATAAATGAATATAGATTAAAGAAAAAAGAAGACCCGGAAGCATCTTCTTCAGAGGCAGGCAGTCTAAAAGAGGAAAAATCAGGGGACAAAATTTCAGGCAGCCCCAGGCGGTATTCCGCTGAATTTCTGCCTCTGGAAAAGGAAACAATATTTTACAGGGGGGACAACTTTTATGTAACCTGCGCACTGAAAGAAAAGCTTACTGAGAAACTTTCCCTCAGGTTTTCCGAGGATGGATTACGCGCTCACTTCTATAACATGGACGAATATATAAGGAACCAAAAGGCTCCCAGGCGCGATTACGAAAGCTTTATAAGGAACTGGCTCTTAAGAGAAATGAGATCATCTTACAGCGGCGTCAATAGATCATACCCGAATAACTACAATGAACCGTTCGGCTCTACTGAGAATTACCAAATCATTTAACATCAAAAGGAGTAAATCTCATGGATAAGACATGCCTCAAATCTAAAAAAAAGCAGCTTGAAGTCTTCGTCCTTAGCTGTATTATTTATGATCCTGCACTGACTTACATAGTTTTGCAGAGGCTTCCTTTACGATGTTTCAGCGGCAATGAAAGGGTAGTATACAGCCTCATAAAAGAGCTCTATAATGCGGGCAGCCTGACGGATGCAATGCTTGAAGCCTCGTTCAGGCAGAACGGAATCGTGATAAATGATTATCTGAAAACAGACTTCATACCGGACGAGCCTGCGCTCATATTCCAGTGCCAGGAGCTCATGGATTGCCATATCGCACTTGAACTGAGCAGCATTACGCCGGCCTTAGTGGGCAGGGCCATTGAAACAGGAAAAGGCCTTGATGAGGCTCAGAACCTGACCGGCCGCCTCGAAGAGCTTGTTAGCCTCAGGGACAACTTTTACACCGATATGACACTCGCAGAAATCGTGCCGGGATATTTAAGCCGCCTTGAGGAAGAAACCCTAGCGCCGCTGGAGAATAATTCTTTAAGGTTCAGGAAGCTCCATCACTTCAACATAGCCACAAACGGGCTCAAGCTGCAGAACCTGATGGTAATTGCGGGCGCATGGAAGGTGGGTAAAACCACCCTGGCACTTGAGATGGCGTGCGACCTGGCACTGAATTCAGGGTACAAAGTGGGCTACATGAGCCTGGAAGTAACAGAAGATGAGTTTATACAAAAGATCCTGAGCGCAAAACTGCACATACCCTTCGGGCACCTGAGGCAGCCGCAGATGCTTACAAAAACCGAGATGGAAAGACTCAGGGAGGCTCCTGAAGTGTTAAAAGATGCATCAATTTATATCCATACAGGATCCATGAACGATGAAGAGGTGAAGTCCAGAATGAGGAGCTGGGTCATAAGCTGCGGTGTAAAGTGCGTATTTATAGACTATGTAAACCTCATTAATGTTTCCCGGATTTTGCGTTCAAGGGAAGAGGAAGTAGCCTACCTGTCAAGAATGCTGAAAAGCCTTGCCGCTGAACTTAACGTCTGCATTATAGCCCTCACACAGCTTAACCGCACGGCCGTAAGGGAAAAAGATGACTCGGCTGTAAACTTAAGCGAAAGCATAGCTCTTGCACGCGACTGCAACTTCCTTTTCTCTGTTTCCAGGCCCGCTGCAAACAATGCGGCGGAGACAATAGAGTACAATAAGAAAATTTATCTTTCCAGTGAAATATTCTTCATTAATCTGTGCGCCTCGCGTCATTCAGTGCAGGGAATCAAGTTCCCGCTCAGGCTCGAAAACGGGGAGTTAGTTGAGCTGGATGCTCCGGAGGAAACTCCCATAGTTCCACCGGCACTTCCTCTTCTGCCGGCCTGAGGGAGGTTAAGAAGAATCGGGCGCATGGTATTAAATCCTTATAAAATTAAAGTCCTTATACTTTTATATGAACATAAATCAAAGATCAGGCCATCAAAGATCGCCCAAAACAATAAGATTTGAGCCAATTGCAAGAAGTGCTTTGACTATAATATTGCCTGATGCTATTTAATCAGGATGAGTTTCTTTGAAGCTCTTAACTCTCCGGCGTGAATTGAATACACATACATTCCGCTCGGCAGGGAAGAGCCGTTAAACTTTATATAATAATCTCCTGCAATTTGTTCTTTATTTACGAGCGTCTGAACTTGGCGTCCAAGCATGTCAAAAACCTTCATCTCAACGAATGAAGCTTTGGGAATTGAATAGTTGATTGTAGTAGTGGGGTTGAATGGGTTAGGATAATTCTGGGAAAGGCAAAAGTCAGACGGGAGTTCCGTTTGACCATCCTTTACCCCTGTAATCTTACAAAGATCTGCCCGGAGAAGTGTATGAGTCATTAAATTGTAATCGTCACCAAAAATAAAACCTGTATTATCCCTGATCATAATTTTCTTTAACTGTGAACTGATGCCGCTAGCTTGTATCTCCCACGACTTCCCGCCATCTGTCGTTCTTAAGATCTTTCCGGTATTTAGCTTTCTGGGATCGGCGCAGGTAATCCACCCGGCGGTGTCATTCAAAAATTTAATGTCCGTGAATGCTCCAAAATCCTTAAACTGCTCGTGCTGCCAGGTTTTACCACCATCAATTGTTGAATATATGAATCCCGTAGAGTGGTCCCAGTTTGTACCCACGGCAAATCCTTTATCGGGAGTGATAAAATCGACTCCATACAGTATCATAGCTAAAGAATCCTGGTATTGCCATGTTTTACCTCCATCAGCAGTCACAAGAATGGCTCCGCTGTCAGTAGCATAGTTGGAATAACTGCAGACAATCCAACCCAGGTTGCGATCTACAAAATCGACACCACTTACGTATGGCAAATAAAAGTTATCTTCTCCCTTTTCCCAGGAACGGCCTCCATCCCTTGTAAACCACCTATTGTCGTTGAAAAAGATCCCGTTGTCTTTGTCGAAGAAGTAAATATTATCCCCTCCCGAATAATAGTGTTTCTGAGGAGCCAAAAGTGTCGAGTCCCAGCTTTCCCCGCCATCTAATGTTCGAAGTGAAGTAAAGGTGCTGTCAAAGAAGTTCACATCTACTGTAATTAAATGGTTAGGGTCAAGCGAAAACATTGTAAAGGTTGAATACCTGTTGGTAATCTCTTTCTTCGTAGTCTCCCAGTTATGACCGCCATCAGTCGTTTTATATAGTACTTTTACAAAATCAATATGAGGGGTATTGTCATACGTTGTGTATAGCCAACCAATGTTCTTACTTGTGAATATAATCTGGGCTATCCGACCTACCGTATCCGGTTTTGGGAAATTGGGGTTAAGTTTTACCCATGTCTGAGCTGAAACAATAGATGAAATAAAAAGAACTGCCAGAACTAAGTTTAACCTGAGCATTGGGAGTCCTCCTGAAAATTTAAGCTAATTGACTTCCTTAATTTCCTATTGAATTAATCTTTTGTAAATGCTGTTCAAAGATCGGGCCGGAATAAGCTGCCTAAAAAACAAGAATCCGGCAGGTGGAATGAAATTTAATTGTCAGAAATTTGATGATATATCAGATTTCTGATAATCAATCTCATGGCAGGCAAGGCAAATGGGGGCGGGGTGGGTTTTAGGCGGATCTTCTTACCTCTTTCCCTATTTCAAAGAGAAATTCGGGAGCAAAATCTGCACCATTAGGCCATTCGATTGTGTTGGTATCCCTGTTGAGAAATGCTTTTCTGAAATAAGATTCATCTTTAAGGGGCTCAAATACTTCTCCGTAGAGTTCATTCGAAAGATCTACATCCTTTTCAATTCCATTATTGAACCTGACTTTTAGACTGTAACCGCCCTTAAATTCAAAATGCTCAATATGTAAAAACATAATCATCCTTTAGTGAAGTGGAGGAATATTTTTCAATGATTTTCTTTGCTTTGTCAGCTCCCAATTTTCAAGAAGCTCATTTCTGTATTTGTCTGTCCACTCGAAAATCATTGTAAGAGCTCTTTGGGACATTTTACCTTCAATGTTTCCTGTCTGTATTTCCACAATTATTTCCTGCTCCTGATACCTTGCGTGAAAATGAGGAGGATTGTGGTCATTGTAGTTCATGAATATTATAATGCCATAAAATCTGCAAATTTCCGGCATAATCTTTTATCCAATTCTTGCTTTAAATTACCACAGAAATTTATCTAAATCAAATATTCTGGAATATATGTGTCGGCTCTATTAACATTCCAATGAGTGAAAGGAGGGGAGAAGAGAATCTTGCATTTATGTGCAGTCACAAAAAAAAGCCCCAAATCGTGTGGTTTTGAGCTTCCATTTTTTGCGGAGAGACCGGGAGAAAGTTCCCCGCCACAAAACATATTTAACTTAGGCTGATTTATGCTTTTTCTCTATGCCGGTGTCCTGAAAATGTTCTGAGTATTTTGCTACCAGAATAGATCCACATGATTTATCAGTAAATAAAATATTTAACTCCCATAAGCAGATTACCGCCATATTCATCTCTTATATGCAGATTGGCTTCAGCAATTAAATTCAGATTTTCCCAGACATTTACGTCCGCCCCCATGCCCAGGAGGTACGCCTTAAAAATCTTATTATCTTTGGAATCCAGCTTCGTATAGACCCCTTTTACGTAAACGCCCATTTCATCCGTATTCTGGAGCGATAGGCCGTAGCCTCCAATAAGGTAAAAATAGCCGATATTCCACTTTAGGCTGCACAGAAAATCAACAAGCCTGATTTTGGGATCCTTCTGTACAAGATTCATATAAATACCAGTGGCCTCTACTTCGTGCTGTGAGTAATATAGCTGGGTTTGTAGAGAGAAGTTGCTGCTTATGGGGAATTCTACCCCTGCCGAGGTCTGCAGGGCACTGCGCCAACTGCTGGATTCGTTAAAACCATCAAACTCATAGCTGGATGGGCCCATTTTTAGTACAACTGCGACGTTCCTGTTTTGTGCAAACCGGATGCTGCTTAAAAGCACCAGAAAAAGAAAAACTGTGTGAAAACGTTTCATATATATTTCTCCATGTTTTCCCAAACCAGTAAGTTCCCAATAATTTTTCTATATGTATTATATGGTGACGAAGAGCGTTTTCGGAAAATTTTCCTGAACAAAATAGAAAATTAAGAATTTATTACAGAATGGGCCACATTATGTAGAAATTTGCAAGGACGGGAAAGGGGAAAAATAAAGAACATATCCATTTTTCCTCCCTGGAACGTTGGTTGTTGAACAAACATTTCTTATTATTTAATAGAAATTTATTCGTTTTATAATACTTTGAGCTCTTAGTTTAAGAATCTGTGTTTTTGCTTGCTCATTAATCCACCTTTATAAATAAAATTCCTGGTGCACACTATGCAAAACAAATTGTTTCTTATAGTTATTGTTTGCTCAATGATTTTGGGCTGCCAAAAATCCTCAAATCCCACATCTTCTTCAGTTGCTTCAGAAACACCGCCTCAAAATTTCGAACGTTTTTACAAAGGCACATGGGAAATTCAGAAAGACAGCGCAGACAGTACACAGTTCTATACTTTCCAGCTGAAGCTTGACTTTGACAGGAATCTATACGGATGGCCTAAGGTAACATATGGGGGCGATAGTATGGAAGTCAATGCAGCGATGGTATATATGCATACATTTGTCTTTTATGGAGATTCCCTTAAGATAAAATCAAATACCGAGATAATTGTTCCTACCTTTTTCCTGGACAGCTTAGTTTTTCTTAAGGATAAATTAAGCAAAAATTATCAATTCAAGATTTCAAAAGAAAAGCTTTCAGAGTTACCTTTATCCAATCAAAATGGACCTATTAACGTAGTCCTGGCCTGGTATGTACAGGCAGGGCATATTCAGAACGAAACAAGCATTCAGGAAATACGAAATAAATTGTACTATGGAACTGGACAGAGTGCATATTTTCTGCCGTTAGAAAATAAAATCATAAACTTCCCTTTGCAATAGGGGAGTAATTAACTGCCAGGAAAAGACCTTAATGAAAAAGGCCGGTCGTAATTGACCGGCCTTTTCTTCTAATGCTATCTAATTATCCTAAAGAACTCCCGCCATCAATTATATTTTAGCTTATCCTATAGCTGCTTAATCAGGATGGGTATCTTTGAGACTCTGAACTCCCCGGCCTGTATGGAATATACATACATCCCTGTGAGCAGCGAAGAGCCGTCAAACTGAAACTTATACTCACCTGCACTCTGCTCTTTATTTATCAGAGTTGAAATCTGACGGCTTAACAGATCATAAACTTTTAATTCTACCAGAAACTGTTCAGGAATGGAATAGCTGATTGAAGTAGTTGGGTTAAATGGACGTTGTTCAAAGATCGGGCCGGAATAAACAGCCTGAAAAATTAAATTTTGGCGGATAGAATAAAATTAATATTCAGAAATTTGATAATATATCAAATCTTTGATAATTAATCTCATGGCAGGCCAGAGAAATGGGGGCTTGCATTAACGAAAGGGCACAGAAAAGCCCAAAGCCGTGTGATTTTGTGTTTTTTTTGTGGCGGGACCGGGATAATCCTTGTGTCCGGGCGGTATAATTTCCTGTTATTTACTTAATCTTTTTTAAGACCGTAGGCTTAGAAATTGCTTCTATGTTATTTCCCGGTTTTCTTTTATCTTTGATGGCTGTGTGAACAGGTTCTTGTTAACTTAAGTTTTTATTTAGAATAAAACCGAACAGGCCTTAACTGCAAGCATTCTTAAAAGTAAAATGTGTCAAATCCACTTGACAGAATAGCTTTATGCCTGGTTATTATACCTGCCGGTTTAATTGCATGTTGTATCGTTTAGAGGCTATACAGGAATATTTTTAACGCATCAGGCATCCGGTGCCTGATATAATGGAAAAACTTACTTACTAATTATCATAAATTTCTGTATACAGCCATATGAAACGACTGCTCTTAAGTTTAACATTTATTTTATGTCTGGTTGCTCAGATCCGGGTACAGTGGATACATACCAACGGGCCGTCCGGCGGTTATAGTTTTTATTCCCTGGCTGTAAGCGGGAATAATATGTTTGCCGGAACAAATGGCGGAGTATTCGTGTCAACTGACAATGGCGAAAGCTGGACTCAGCGCAGCACTGGATTACCATATAACGATATTTACACTATTGCAGTTAGCGGTTCTAATCTTTTTGCCGGGACTCCCGGAGGGGTATTCCAATCGGCAAATAACGGGGCGAACTGGAGTAAGGTCAATACGGGCCTTACAAATACTAGTGTTAAATCTCTGGCAGCAAGCGAATCTGACCTCTTTGCAGGAACTGAAGGCGGGGGAGTATTCAGCATGCCGTTAAATCTATTGGGCACATCCGGAGTTGAAACAGGTAAAAACCCGGGGCCTGACAAGTATTCCTTAGAGCAGAATTATCCCAATCCTTTTAATCCAGGTACAAACATTACATTTTTATTACCAAAGAGCCAGTTTGTAAGTCTAAGGGTTTACGACATACTTGGCAATGAGGCGGCTGTACTGGTTAACGGATACAAAGAAGCAGGGACTTATACTGTTCATTATGATGCATCCAATCTTCCCAGCGGAATATACATTTACACGATCAGGGCAGGACAGTTCACCGATTCAAAGAAATTACTGCTATTTAAGTGAGGATACAAAAAAGCCCAAAGCTGTGGGGTTTTGGGCTTTCTTCTTTTTTGCGGAGAGACCGGGAGAAAACTTTTCGCCATAAAATATACAGTATTGAATAGATGAGCTCAAAATTACTTAAGGATTAGTAGTTTCCTGGAATCTTTGAACTGGCCTGCCTGCAAAGTGTATATGTACACTCCGCTGGGCAGGGAGGATGCGTCAAACTGAACCTTATACTCTCCTGCACTTTGTTCTTTACTTACAAGTGTTGATACTTCACGTCCCAGCATGTCAAATACTTTCAGGTCAACAAATGCCCCTTTTGGGATTGAATAGCTTATGGTTGTTGCCGGGTTGAAAGGATTTGGATAATTTTGTTTAAGATTGAATTCTGTTACTACAGATGTGTTTTCAGGATGTATAGAAAGTACATTATCATTTATCCATTTCAAAGCTTCTTTAACTACTGAATCTTCTCCTTTGTTTACGTCCTCCGGAGTAAACCAAACATCATCATCCACTTTCTGTTTATTATGCGTCAGATATTCCCCGGGATTACTAATATCCATACCGTTATATTCGGCAAAATCCAATTCGATATTAGAAATCATAATTCTTGAGGCGGATGCAAATGCTGAAGATGTGGACTTCCCGAATACCCTTACTTTGGGATGGTACTGCAGTCTTTTTACAATAAAATCAGAAGCGCTTATTGACATTGGTCCAGTCAGTACGGCAATCGGCTTATCAAAATAAGCAGTTGAATCATCTGAAAAAATGTAATTAGATGTATTCTTCATTTGAAAATGATCATACGGGTTACTTCTGGTAACTAAAGATAAAGTAGGAGCAGAATTCTTAAAAAGAAGGCTTAGTCCCCAGTCACTTTCCCTTACATACCCGCCATAATTTGCTCTGAAGTCCAGAATAAGACCTTCAGCCTTATTGACATTTATCAGCGAATCCAGTGCGTTATGAAATTTCACTGAAATTCCACTAAACCAATTCCAAACGTAGATATATCCTACTTTTGTCCCTTCCACCATGCCCCAGGCAACAGACCAATTATTGCTTTTATCTATCCATGGTACTCCGGGAACAGGCAACTGTTCGGAATAAGTAATATTGAATTTCTTATTTACCAAAAGATTTGTAGGGATGTGGACAATTTCGCCTGTTCTGAATTTCTTTATATCAATTGTATCGAACAAGTGCCAGTTCTGTCCTGCTCCTGAAAGCCATAGGTGCGTGAATGCCTCATTGTTTGATCCCCATTGGCTTGACATATTAATGGGTATTTCAAGCTTATGCAGTTCCTTATAAAGTATTTTCCAGGGTACGCCGTCATAGCCCAGAACAATATCTCCTGGTATCAAGCCAAGCGGATGATTCTCAACAGCCTGATATACCAGCAGTGAACTGTCAGCAAGGGGTGTGAGTCCGGCCCCGAAACGGGAATCTCGTCCCCAAAAGCCTGTATAAAGGATGGGGGCTCCAGGAGGAGCATCTAATACATATCTATAATTTACTCCCGGATCTGAAAAATTTGTGTGTGTTTCCTGAAGACTTAATCCAAGATAATTCATGATAGCCGCAAATCTGCCCCTGCTTACTCCACTTTCTATTTCAGGTCTGTACTTATCTTTTAGCGCTTTCCAGTCAATATCAAGGTTCTGAAAGCAGGCATACTGGCGGTCTATTGTGTTCCAAACGGAATCAAACACTGCCAGTTTAACCGCAGTTGGATTTCCCTCTCCCCATGTTGTGTCGATAATGGTTTTCCAGTCACGATTTAAAGCCCTGCATTTAACCGGATTAAAGTTCTGGGAAAATATAGTTGATGTAATTCCAAGTATAAAAATTATGAAGTAGAGCCTTTTCATCAAATGTATTCCTAAAAAGTAAAGACTATTGCAGATATTGTGAACGCAGTGCCTGCGGGCAAATGTTACCTATATCCAAAACTACGCCCATGTGAATTTAACCAAATTTCGTATAAACCAGAAACATCCTTCTTGCAAAGTAAAGGGTTTTAGAACTTAAATCCGGGACAGATGGATAATTTAATTTATTTCTCATGTGAATTATTGAAATCCATGAAAGCTGGTAACGAATAAAACAATATTTCCAATCAGACTCGCTCCTGCTACCAGAGAAGCTGTCTTAAAGTAACTTACTTCCTTTATTTTAACTGATTTCACATCCTTATAAGGGAGAACCTTTGTACCCGTTGTATCCACGACATAAAGACCCTTATCGGATTTATATACTGCGTTTGGACGCTCATTCATTATTAACCTGCCGTCATTTGTCTCAACAGAGACAATAATGTCGCTGTCCTTAACTTCATTAAGATTATTCTGAGAATTAACAAAACGTTCTGAATAGCAGGATGTCAGTGTAAGCATAATGGTAAAAAGAAGAATTGAACAGATGCCCTTTTTCATGAATTCCTCAGAAGTTGGCAAAAAGCTATTTCCTTATACATATATATATATGGTGACGAGAAGCGTTTTCGGAAAATTTTGTAAAAATCTTTAACTCTTCCTCAAATGCGTTTCCCTTGGGAAAAGGAAGTTCCTATTATCACCTGATTTCTCTCTTGACTTTGTATACATTCGGGTGTACTTTATGGGTGTATGTATTATACATATATTCCATATGTACTTAATTGTATATCATGGGGTCTCTGAGAAAATACGGTTAGCTCTGTTATAATTGAATCGAGAATAGGAAGTGAATTATGAAAAATGCAGCAACTGGAAATTTAAGAAAGAACTTTCTTTTGCCGGCTGATATGATTGAAAAAGCTGAGTCAATGGCCAGGGAGTTAAATATCAATCTCAGCCAGATGGTTCGTGCAGCTCTGGATGAATACATGAAAAAAATGGAGGAAAAGAAAACAGAGCAGGAAGTCATTGAAGCTTGTAAGTTTTATTATGAAAATGACAAGCAGATGGCTAAGGATTGGAAATCTGCCGAGGCGAAGATATAATGGAAATTAAAAGAGGTGAAATATACTACGTAGATTTGGAGCCGGTCAGGGGCAGAGAAATGCAAAAATTCCGTCCGGCGGTAGTTGTATCTAACGATATTGTTAATAAGAACGCGGCTGTAGTTGTTATCTGTCCCATTACCGATGCATTTGGCAAGACCAGTAAGATGCATGTTTTTGTTCCTAAAGATCAGGGTGGCTTGACTAAGGATAGTATTGTTCATTGTGGGCAGATCAGGGCTATTGATAAGGAAGAACGGATAAGTAATAAAATCGGAGACATGCCGGAAGATATTATGTCTAAAATTGAATCCGGCATAAAATGGGTGATTACAGATATTTAGTCCCAAATCGGAATTCCATAAGAGATTTGCTCTTCATTACTTTAATTTGCAGGCACAAAAAAGCCTGAAATCTTCTGACTTCAGGCTTAAATTGTTTGATGGCGGAGAGACCGGGATTCTGCGAGAATTCAGAAAAACTTTGGAATCAGTTCAAAAACAAAACAATTCTAAGCCGTTGGCGTAAATGTGGCATAAACCAATTAACATCCTCTGGATATTCTAATCTGAAAAAGGACATATTGCCACCCTTATCTTACTTACTATATGAAAAGAATGAATGGTAATAATAGAATTTGAATAGTTATTGTGTTTTACAAATATTAGACTTTAAAATATCATAATTATAATATATTTTTCATTCATGAATTTGATCTATATCGTTTAACTATTATTTAGAGTCTATTGAAGGGGAATTCTCAAAAATACTATAATTAGTATTAGAAAATAAAATTTGTAATCAATCTACTTGTTCGCTTCGAAAACTGGCAATTTTCACAAACACCAGAACAAGATAGAAGGGTTGCACCCATACTTGGGTGCAGCTTCTATCATTTTGGTGTATGGTATGCCAGTACCACGAAGCTGAATGAGATGAGGTCTGCACCTTTTTTATTGGGGAATTATATGACAAAAAAAGAGATATTGAAAGCAATTAAAAATGTTGCTAATTCAAAAGGGAAATTAGATGTAGGCGTAAAAACATTCTGCAAGCAATATGATATTACGGAATATATGATAAATAAGTATTGGCTAAAATGGAGTGATGCTGTAAAAGAAGCTGGAATAAAGCCAAATACAATGAAAGTAGAAAAATATACCGATGAAGAACTTCTAAGTAAGCTTATAGAGTTTATTAGGGAAATTGGTAAGTATCCAACAGATGCAGAAATAAAGATGAAATATTATAAATATCAAAAAAGCTTTCCATATTATCAGTTGTTTTATAAGAGATTTGGGCGAAAAAGTGAATTAATGGAAAGGCTACTGATATATTGTAAAGGGAAAAAAGAATTGTCTGATATTCAGACCATATGCCGAAAAGAATATAAAATAATAGCACCACAAAATAAGATTGTGAAAACGGATGAAAAATATAACTACGGATTTATTTATATGATGAAATCGGGGAAATATTATAAGGTTGGACTAAGCTGCGATGTGGAGAGAAGAAAAAAAGAAATAGGATTGAAGTTGCCTGAAGAACCTAAATTAATTCATAAAATAGAAACAGATGATACTTTTGGAATTGAAAAATACTGGCATAGAAGATTCGTTGAAAAGAGAAAAAATGGTGAATGGTTTCTTCTATCAAAAGAGGATGTCAAAGCTTTCAAAAGTCGGCGGACCATGTAAAACTATTATATGGAATTCATTTAATTGATATGAAGATAGCGCAATGAAAAATGAAAATATTTTTTCTTCTTTGACTATCAAACATTACTGACCTCGAATAATTCAGTTCAAATCATCGACTACCTATGACAAATGTGCTGTTTAGCATTTCCAAATATCTGAACTAATAATGTAAAGAAATCAAGAAATATTTCTAAGTGTCTATAAAATATGAACTCCTACTTCAGATTGAAAAATACTGGTTACATTAATAATTTACATCAACAAACCTTTGAGGCGTATTATGAGAACTGAATTAAAAGAAAATGAGGAAATAATATTTACAACCCAAAAGCATTGGAAAGTATTAATCCTTCCTTTTATAATAGCTTCCATTATACTTATAATCTCTATCTCTTTATTATTTGGAAAAAGCAATGGTGGTTTGTTTTATATAATTCTATGTTCGGGAACAATTATTTACGGAATCTATAAATTCTATTCTTGGAAATATTATATGTGGGTTGTTACAAACCAGAGAGTAATAGAAGAATATGGTGTGTTTTCTTTTTATTCAAAAGAAAGCCCGTTGGAAAAAATCAATAATATTACTTACAGACAACCATTTATAGGAAAAATATTCAATTTTGGAGATATTGAAATTCAGACAGCGGCAAAAAAAGGAAGTACAATTTATTATGATGTGGTAAATCCTATAGCGGTGAGGGATTCAATTGTAGATGCAATGGAAAGTAAGAAAGTGGCTGACTATCATAAACAAGCTTTTGCATTTGCTAATCCAATGAATGAGGCTAATCTTGATGATAGAGAGGATACAAAAATATGTCCGTATTGCGCAGAGACAATAAAAGCAAAGGCAAGAATTTGTAGATATTGTAATAGAGAAGTTTAGAGATTAAAATTCATATTGTTTCTAACTGAAGAGAAATAAGACCTCTTATAAGAAATATAAAAAATACTTTTCAGCGGAGGAGAAATAATTGGAACCTTATAAAACCTGTCCGATTTGCGCTGAAGAAATTAATGTAAATGCCATAAAATGTAAGCACTGAGGAGAATATTTAGATGGCAGACCAAGCACTGAAAAAATTAAAGTTGTTGCCAAAGAAGGTTGTTTTCTACAGACCCTTAATATCGGTTGTACTTTTGTACTTGGTTCAATAGCAATATTATTTCTATTAATATTTGTGTTCCTAATTTTTGGATAATAAATAAAGTTAAATGAATTAAAAACATGCTCAAATAAAATCATATAGCTTATTCAGAAATCGAACAAAATATTTAAGGAGAATTTACAATGGGAGTATTTAAAAAGTTCCTTGGCTTTATTCCTCGCCTTAAAAATCTTTCTAAAGTATATAACCTTGTTTTAATTGTTATAATGCTCTTTTTTATCTGGCAAATAATAACTCTTTTATGGCCCCACAAAAAAGCGGAAATACAGATAGGAGGTTCAAGCGGACAATCAGACACATCATTGAATTTATCAAACAAATCTAAAGTCTCAGCCGAAACAACATTGAAAAAAGATATTACTAAAGAAGCAAAAAAAGTAATTCGCTTACTTGGTAAAGATGCAAATGACTCGAAAGTTTATGGCGGCTTGATAGATGAATCCGGTATTTTGCATGTTACTATGGTGTTAAATGATATGAGAACTTTGGGCAATGGTATTCTTTTCTATAATTCACCAGAAACGGCAACTTTATTTCAAACTATGCCCACATTCTTTTTGTCCGCTGAAAAATTGTATTATGTATTTCCTCAAGTTCAGAAAATCAAAATGTATTTCGTGATATTCAGGTCGACAACTGATAATTATGGAAATGATATGGGAAAGAAAAAATTAATCATAGCAACCTACACCTTAACTAAAGATAAAATAGAAAAAATAAACTTCCGATTTGTAACAAATGAAATCTATAGAGCAATATTCAGAAGAGATACAGATATTTTTATAAGCATGTTAGATGATTATGAAATTCATGCTGAAGGTGTCGAAGGATAAAATCTATAGAAAACAACTATCATAGAAAGAATCCTGAAAAATGGAATTTAGGTTCTATGGATTCAATAAAATAATGGTCGAAATACTCACTAAATGTTCCTTTCAGTGTAACACATAGAGGCTCCATATTTCTTCATTGGAGCCTCTTCAAGACACTTTCTTCAGTCAAGCCAACTTTCCCACCCAATCTATGCTAAAATGCCGAATAAAGGCAATATCCCAAATCCTATCTCAAGTAATAAATCATTCTATAAAAAAATATATTTAAGAAGAATCCATTTCCAGATTTAAGTCGGTATTTACTATTAGGAAGTAGAAATATGATATATTCTATGACTTCTATGAAGTTAAAACTCACTATTACCTTAACAATGTAACTTTTTGGAAAAAATCAGGAATCTAATTATGCAAAGAAAATTTCTAAGGTGTGATATGCTCAAGCTAAAATACAATTCACTCTTAATTGAAGACTATAATAGCTCAGTTTTCAAAAAAAGGAAAACAAGAAATAAACTGGGGGAAATAGAAGAATGGGAAGAATATTACGGGGAGAATTCTTCAAATCCTTATCCGGGGCTAAATTATATGAAAATAGTATATAAAAAAGGATTACAAGGAAATGAACCGAAAAATAAATTGAAAAATAATGTGACTATGAAAATATCATCAAAGATTCTTGGGGAAGATTACATGGAAATGATAAATAAAAATAATTTCCATAAAGTCATAGAAAAGATAAACAAGACAGGCATAATAAGAATAAGTCAAGAGGATTTCCTTGAAGAAGCCCAAGTGATTTCTTGTCATGTTACTTGCAATTTGAGAATGAATGCTGAGATTCACAAATATATTAAAAGCCTATATAGACTGGCTATTGCCAATCATAGAAATAAAATTCATGCATATCCGGGAAAAGAAAGCAATAAATTATCTGGCCTGACACTTTGTACAAGAACGAAAAAGAATAATAGGAGAAGAATTCTGTTCTATGATAAATACAATGAGATTATGTCAGAGGAAAATAAATATAGCTTTCTTTCCAAAAAGCATAAAGAACAATTCAAAAATATTCTAAGAATAGAGATCAGTTTAAATAAATTCAAGCATATTCGTAAGTATCTTAATATTCAGAAATCAGTGATTACTCTTAAAGATGTTCTCAACTCCGACGCAAATCCAATATCAAAGCAATTGAGAGAATTTATGAGATTAAGAAACTTCGAGAACCTGTATGAGGAAACGGACGAAATTAAAACGGTTAATGAAAGAAATAAAGAAGAAAGACGAGAAAAGGTGCTAAATATCTATAGACAAAATATGGGGACTATTAATAATCTTTTAAGGATAACTAATTCAAATCCCAGTTATAAAAGGGCAAAGTATTTGAAAACTTATAGAAGAATATATCGGGATGAATTAAAAATGGGATTAAAGGATTTTATGCTGATAAGAGGCAAAATATTAAAGTAAAGCACATTTTCTAATATGGGTTCATTTAATTATTAATACCAATAAAAATCAACTATAATTTAAGATAAATGTGGTTAAAATAAGAAGATGGGTGGTTATTTAACCAGTATATCAATAATATACGATATAAGAGAATAATTTATGCAATTCCAAATAACAGTCTTCAAAGTAATCGAAATAATTTATCGCTAAAAAAATATTTTCACAAATCGTTCGAAATTCTTAAAAAAAATGTTGCTCCGGGGATTCTATGAAATAATTATTTATTATAGTCATAGAAACCAAATAAAGGAGCAAATATGACAGATCTAGAATTTCAGCTTAAACTAAATAATAAGAACAAAGTCAAAGAAAGAGATTTGTTCGTTAATTTCATTTACAATCTCCTTCCAGAGAAATATCCCGACATCGACTATTCAGTAAGTGATGACTTCCAAACGAGCGATTCGAGTATATTCTTTTTGAAGTTCAAAAAGATAATTGATGTGTTCCGAGTTGGCTTCATGTTCGGCTCTTTCATTGAAAATGAAATTAATAAGAAGCGGAAAATCAGAAAGGAAGGCAAAAATGAAAGCGGCAGAATTGATCCTTTCATAGAATATCTGCGTTTCTTGGGCTATTCCATCAAAAGTAAGGCCGGGATATTTCTTATTACACACCCAGAGAAAAGTTCTTTCCTTCTTGGTGAGTATTCAGCTGGCCTCATATTCCAATGTAATTTCAGAACGACTAAATATTCTAAGGCAAGTCGAAATGAATATCTGGAGTTTATTAATTATCTAAATGTAAACTCGGACGTCGCAAAATTTTATGACAGCGAAGATTGCATGTCATGCATTTTTTGGTTCCCTAATCTATTTGATAAAAAATATTTCGGTCACTTCATTGATCTTTGGGAGGAAGATATTTCTGTCAGTATTACGAAAAATGATATTTATGATAAATTTCTTTTAACTGAATAAAACAAAAATAATTATTGAGGAATAAAATGAATACTCAACTTCCAGTCGATAATAAGATAATTCAAAGAGAACAGATACCTGAGCTGAAGCAAATAGCTAACTATGTATTTGGTTCAATTGATATTTCAAGTACGTCTCGGAAAGATTATTCTTATAGAATTGAAAGCTTTATTAAATTTATTTCAAGTCAGGGACTTCATAGGAATTCTCTGCTGGATTATAAACGAGAGCTCGAAAAGAGAATTGATTTAAAAGTATCCACAAAGAATAAATTCTTTGTAGTGGGCAAAATATTTCTAAGAGAGTTATCAAGGTTAGGAAAAATTCCTATCGACTACACTGCCAATGTAAAAGGTTTCAAAGATTTAAAAAAACATAAGAAGTTTGGCCTTACAGAAGAAGAGATTCGAAGAATTACTGGAAAGCTCAATGATTTGCCAGCTACAAAGAAAACCTATAGACTAAAGGCATTGCTTGCGTTGCTTATATTTCAAGGCTTACGTCAAATAGAAATTCTAAGATTAACAATCGAAGATATAGATTTAAGACAAGGAGTTATCCAGATTCAAGGCAAGGGGTATCAAGATAAAGAAAATATATTTATTCATCCTGCCACAGCGAAAGCAATCGGCAAGTATATTGAATTTGCAAATATTAAAAATGGCTTTCTGTTTACGAGCTTCAGCAATAGGAAAGGTACTGGACAGCTTAGCCACACATCTCTTTTTAGGGAAGTCAAAAGTCTTTTTAGGGAACTTGATATTGACAGGACAATTCATGGTTTTAGGCATCATTATTGTACCGCACTTTTAGAACAGCTTGGGGATGTGAATACAGTAAGAAAGTTTACTAGGCACAGGTCAGTGGATACTCTAATTATATATGATGATTTGCTGGACCTAAGGAATAAGAAGGATAAAGTATTCAGCTGTTTTGAAAATATTGCTATGAATTAGTTCTGAGTTCTATAATCCTTTTTACATAACATAGAAAAAAGCCCTTTTTAGCTTCTCATAAAAATATTTAAAATCTTCAAAAAATAGTATCCAAATCGGAATTCATGTCGGTATATGTAAGTAGGAATAACATTTTTATGGGATGCAAAATGGGACAGATCATTGATTTTAAGAACCTTTCAACTCCGAAGGGAGTAATGAACAGGGAACCAGTTCAAAGCAAAATGCAACAATATTCTGACACTCCAATTGATCAAAAGACCAATACGGATTCAGCTTTATCTTTATTGTTAAAAGAGCATAATGGAAAATTTAATTTTACAATTAAAGACTGTGCGGAAATATTGAACTTGAGTTATGAATTTGTCAGGCGGCAAGTTCGACATAACAAAATATCATCAATCAACTATGGCGATAAGAAAATGATCTCCATTTTAGAATTAGCCAGAATCATCACAAAAGGAGTATAAAATTGATTAAAAAGAGAACTGATGGAAAATATTACCTCTATATTACGGATGAATTCGGGAAGAGAATTCGCCGAACTTTTGAAAAGAGAGCTGATGCAGAAGCATTAAAAGCAAAAGTAACAAAAATAAAATACGAAAAAAAACTAGCAGGGTTAAGCCTTCGAAAAGCAAGATATTCATTTGAGAAAGCATTAAGTGATTTTGAGATTTCTAAACAAAACTTAAGGCCGACTTCAGTAAAGAAATATCGTTTTGCCATTAAGCAGTTTCAATACTTCATTGAAGCGTGTAATATTCTTTTCTTAGATGAATTTACACCGGATCATGGTACTTTGTTCTATCAAGAGTTGATCAGGGAAAAAATAGATCCCAAAGGAAATACGGATAAAATAATAAAACCTCAACCCAAAACAGTTAATTTCCATATTCAGACGATTAAGGCATTTTTCAAAGATGAAGTATCTAAAGACCATATTCCAAAAAGCCCGGTACAGCATTTGAAAAATCTTAAGAATGAGGCAAAGAAACCTGAGTATTATACTCTTGAAGAGTTAAAAAGATTCTTTTCGCAGTCAATGCCGCCAGCATATAAAAATGCTTTCCTATGCTTATTCTTGACAGGGATGCGGTTTGGTGAGTTAGCTAATTTGACTTGGAATGATATTGACTTCCAAAGAAGATTAATATATGTCAGACCCAAAGATGGTTTTAAGACAAAAACCTATAATTCTGAAAGAGCAATTCCAATAAATGACGAATTACTAAATTTATTAAAATCATTGAATGAGAATAAGATTTCTGAAATATATCCGTTTTGCTCTTCGGATGGATGTAAGATGAGGGAAAGGAGAGCTTTGGAAATTTGTAAAAGAGTTGCTAGGGATGCTGGAATAAAATCTAGAGCGTTCTTGCACAAATTCCGTCATACGTTTGCAACTCATTTGATCCAGAATAATGCTCCAATTGAATCAATTAAAGAACTATTAGGACATTCAAGCATCACAGAAACAGAAATTTATGCTCACAACAGGCCAGACCACATGCATTATGAGATTCAAAAATTACCTTCAATTTATTTTTAAGAATCAGCTTCCTCATTCTTTTCTATGAGCTATTACAGTAGATTTCTATGAGAATTCAATAAGTAATTCGGCTCAACCTTTCTATGAAAGTCTTTTCTCATTCAAAAGCATTAAGCCAAGAAAAAGATTTTATCGTTAACTGATTTGGCAAAGATTTGGCAAAAAAGTGGCATATCGTGAGTAGTACATAGTAGTTTTGGGTAGTTTTCAGAGCAGGGAAGATACGAAAAAGGCTCAAAATCACACCATTTTGAGCCTTTTATCATTATGCGGAGAGACCGGGATTCGAACCCGGGGTAGAGGTTTACCCCCTACGACGGTTTAGCAAACCGTTGGTTTCAGCCACTCACCCATCTCTCCGTGTGTAGCTGAATTTCATCATTTTGAATTACTAATATAAGCATAACTTGCCAAATAATAAAATATTTTTTTCCCTTTCTTACCCCTTTTTGTGGATTTTTTATCGACCTCTCAAAAAGTACATTTTATGAATTTTGATCTTACTTCCTCCTTACATATTTTTCAGTCATAAATTATTAAAATTACGAAGGTTAATTATGAAAAAATCTATCTCGGAAACCCGCAAGTACCGCACCGATATGAATGAGAAAATCCTGAACTCGGGCTTCAGGGACTTTAATAAATTCTTCGCTCTCGATAATAAAGCCTACATAGACGGCGCACTGCCGGCTAAAATGAAGGAACTTATGGGCCTCGTCGGCTCAATGGTCTTAAGATGCAACGACTGCATTTTCTACCACGTCGACCGCTGCGTCTCAGAAGGCGCCACACGCCAGGAGATCTATGAGGCCTTTAATATAGGACTTATCATCGGAGGCTCTATCGTCATCCCTCACCTCAGATACGCCATGGAAATCCTGGATGAACTCCTCGCAGTTGAGCCGAAGGAAGAATCCAAATAACCCTGAACGAGCAAAATTTTAACATTTAAGTAGTTGTGCCGTTTGTATAATATTTATTGTATGAACGGCATTTTTCTTTTAAGCAGTTTCATTTAATTGTTCTTCTATTTTTCACCAATACAGAATGCACTATGGAAATAATTTTCGCGACAGGCAATAAAGGCAAACTAAAGGAAGTTAAAGCAATCTTTCAGGACACAAGTCATAAGGTTATATCATTAAAAGAGTTAACCGTGATTCCTGAAATTGTTGAAGACGGCCTGACATTCGAGGAAAATGCAAGAATTAAAGCCGTTACAATCTACGACCTTTTCAGAAAGCCCGTTTTTGCTGACGATTCCGGCCTCTCGGTCGATCAACTCCATGGCGCCCCGGGGGTCTATTCCGCACGCTATGCAGGAGAAAATGCCACCGACTTTGACAATAATAAAAAGCTCCTCCGGGAGCTCCTAAATTTGCCCGAACCCCACCCGGCAAGCTTCATCTGCTGCGCTGTCTTTTACGACGGATGCACATATCTAAAGGCTTTCGGCGAAATCCCCGGCAGAATTATAGGTGAACCCAGAGGGGAGCATGGCTTCGGCTACGACCCGTTGTTCCTGCCCGAAGGATACGACAAAACTATGGCGGAAATAAGTCTTGATGAGAAAAATAAAATAAGTCACCGTGCAAAGGCGTTTAATTTACTGAAAGATATAATGAGAAGGGATGGAAAATATGAAACTTAGGTATCTGGTCCTTTTGGTTTTTGCAACAGGCTTTCTTTTTTATTCGTGCAAGAAAAGTTCTACTGAACCTACGGCTCCCGAGGGCGTGACAACTGCCAAAAACTACTACCCGGGAGGCGTGGGCTCCAGATTCGTATACAGCGTCGATACTACAGGGGCAGGCGGGGCATTAAGCACCAGGACTTCCGTTTTTACGGGCACGAAGACAATTAATGGAACAGAGTATATTTCACAGGTAAGCTCTGTCAAAATAGGCCCGGATTCTGTCAAAAGCACAATGTACTTCAGGCGTTCTGACGTCGGAGTGTACTTTTATATCGATACGACAGGTCTTAGTAAATTCTTCCCCGACTCCATAAAGTCGCAGCTTACACTGCAAATCGATAACGAGCTCCGCGCTTTTAACTATCCGCTCGATAAGAGCCTTCCGTGGTCAGCTTTCAGGATGAATGTCAAATACGGATCGCTAATAACGCTAAACATAATCGACCTTACGGCAAATTACCAGGGGAGTGAGAGCCTGACGCTTAACCTTTCCACCGGGCAGAAGACACTCGATGCCGAGAAGATCAGGTACGATTTTATACTTACAATCCCTGACCTTAATAATCCGCTTAATCCTTCAAAAAGGACTTTCAATGCCGATGCCTGGTTTGTTAAGGATATAGGGGTTGTCAGGTTCCAGGGCAACGGAACAATTCTCGGGGCGCTCAGCGGGGGCGGAATCAATTTTGCCGACACCACGAAAACTGTTTCGCAGAACCTGACTTCGTACGACATCAAATAGCTATTTTGCAGCTATTACTATCTGCACAATGCCGAAGGTAAGAGAGTGTTTTTCAACTTTTCTGAAGCCGGAGTTCTTAAAGAGCTCCGGTAAATTTACATTTTTATCGAACTCCTGGACCGACTCCGGCAGGTAGGTGTAGGCAGCCTTGTCCTTCGAAATAAGCCCTCCAATCATAGGTAGAATCCGCCTGAAGTAAAACTGGTAAACTGCTTTAATTAAAGGGTTTGATGGGAGTCTGAACTCCAGAATTGTAGCTTTTCCCCCGGGCTTTAATATGCGGTGGAATGAGTCGAATGCCTTCTGTATGTCGTAGAAATTCCTGACCCCGAAGCCAACCGTAATATTTGTAATTGCCTCATCTTTAATGGGGGGCATTTCAGCCACCATCTCCATCGTGTTTCCCAGGCTCCAGCTGGTTTTGGCGTTGAAGAATTTCAGCATCTGGAATGACAGGTCGGCCCCGAAGATTTTCTGTACGCCCATCTTCCTTGCCGTAATGGCAAAGTCGCCTGTGCCGCAGGCCACGTCCAGAAGAACTGCATCTTTTGTTATTCCCGTCATCTTAAGCGAGCGCTTTCTCCAGTATACATCGACCCCTGCGCTTAAGAGATGATTCAGAAGATCATACCTGTAAGCGATGGAATCGAACATGTTTTTTACCTGAGTTTTTTTATTCATAGTTCCTAAATAGTATTGAAAGTAGGGTTCATAATTTGTAATTTCTTACTTAATAAAAGGAGCCGTCACATGGATAAGTATCTTAAAGCCATCCGGCAGAATATATGTTCAATATGCGCCGATTCAAACGACCTGGGTAAATGCAGCCTGACACAAGACGAAGTCTGCGCCCTTGAGGCTTATCTTCCGCAGATAGTTGAAATTGTGCATTCGATTGACAGCAGCGACATTCAGGACTATGTAAACGTCCTCCGCAGGGAGGTATGTTCTGAATGCCGTACGCAAGAGGAAAACGGCTACTGCTATTTAAGAGAGGACGTAAACTGCTCATTGGACAGGTATTTTCCTCTCATCGTTGAAACGATCCAGAAGGCAGACCGGTAACCTAGAATTTGCTGTATTCAAAGTCAGTTTTGCCCTTGAAGTTCTGCCAGTAGTTGTAAATTTTCTTTCCGCTCCACATAGTAAATATCATGAATACAGCCCCTCCGATGAGGTCAATTACGTAATGATAGCGCAAATAAACCGTGGCTATTATTAAAAGCGTCCCTATGGGAATAAGAAAATAGCGGCTTTTTACCTTAAACTTATACGACAGGTACATGACAATTAGCGTCATTTCGGTGTGCCCGCTTGGAAACACGTCCCTCTGCACAATTGAAGCCGGGTTAGGTGTGCCCGCAGGAATTGACTCTCCGGTGTTTACAACCTCACGCAGGAAGTTTGTAAGAAAAAGTCCCGGAAGCTCATTATTCAGGTTGTTAAAGTCGTGAAGAGTAAAACGGGGTCCTATGGCCGGCAGGAGGAAGTATCCGTAATACGACAAAAAGAAGCCGTAGACGACTGAAAAAACGCTGAAGTCGAGTGCCGTAAGTCTTTTCTGCATCATCAGATTGACGCCCAGGATTATGGGCAGAAGATAGAACGATCCGTAGGCTATCTGAAGTATCTCGGTTAAAAACGGATTGGCAATCTTCAAAAGGAACTTCGTCGGATCCCCGCCAAAGATAAAGCGGTCTATATTTATCAGGATATAATCGTAGTCGTGCCCCCTGATCGGCTGAATCATAAGATAAAGCTCTTTGAATGTCAGAAGGATCAGAGGCGCCAGATACCAGTAATGAACCTGCGACCAGAATTTCCTTCTTCCCGAGTCATCCAGAATGGCTACAGAAACGACAAATGAAATGACGGCAAAGTTAATCAGAATAAGGAACGGCCACTCGTGAATTCTTGCATAATAAATAAGATTAAGGGCGGTAAGAAACAGGTAGAAGGCAATTACAACCAGATCCGTTGCGTTTAATCTCAAAAGCAGGTGGTAAAAAGCACCTTCACGGGCGTTTTCAGTGGAAGCTTTCCCTAAAGCTGCGGATTTGTTTTCAAAATTTTTCACTGTATCTGAATTCTGATGCATAGACCAATATTATTGTTGTTTTCCTTTTACAAAGTCCGTAAGCTGAATAAAATCCTCCACTTTGAGCTGTTCGGCTCTTTTGGAGAGGTCTATTCCGGACCCTTCAAAATTTATCCCGCTAAATATACTATTATTTAAGGAATTCTTTAAGGTTTTTCTTCGGTTGCCGAAGGAGGCTTTTACAATACTTCTGAACAGCTTATTGAAGGGCTCATCAGTCCTAGTATTGTTAAATCTTATGTGCACTACGGCCGAAAACACCTTGGGTTTGGGGTAAAAAACGTTAGGCGATACCTTAAAGCACAGTTCAACATCGGCAAAATATTTCAGTATAACGGCCAGAATTCCGTAGTCTTCAGAGCCCTGAATGGCTGAAAGGCGCCTTGCAACCTCGTACTGCACCATAAAGACGGCATCCTCAACCAGAGTGATGTTTTCAATCAGCTTAAAGATAATGGGTGAGGTTATATTATAAGGAATATTTCCAGCAATTCTAAGCGGCTTCTGCTTTTCATTATAGATTTCCTTAAGGTCAATTTTAAGGAAATCCCCGTTTATTAACCTGAGAGTCGGGAATTCAGTTTTCAGCTCCTCAATGACACGCCTGTCTATTTCAACGGCAGTCATATTTCTAGTGCGGCTATAGAGTTCCTGAGTCAGCATTCCCATACCGGGGCCTATTTCAATTAAGGCATCCTCCTCCTTTGGGGAGATCTCGTTAACAATTTTAAGAAGAATATTCCTGTCCTTAAGGTAGTTCTGGCCGAACTGCTTCAGTGGTCTGATTTTATCCATGTATTAAAAGACTTTCCCTTACTTCAGTTTAAGTTTGACATGAGGCAATATTTTACAAAAAAACGGTTGCTAAAAAAAACAATTTAAACTATATTCATCCGTCAAATATAACCATAATTATTAATAAACCAACCGATGGGGGAGTACATGAAAAAGTTTTTTACAATATTCATGCTGGGTTTTATTATCCTTTCTTTCAATAATACGCTTAAGGCTCAGAGCTGCGATATGCTCTACTTCTGTGTTAAATATGACGGCAAGGAAGTTGACTGTTCCGACAGGTTTACTACCGGGAAAATCACAGTTATGGCAAAACTCCAGAAAGCAATTTATTTCACAAAAGTATTTGTCCAGGCTGACAAGTATAATCCGCGTGAGGGGAAGTTCGAATACTACAAGGATTATGAATTTGATACAGACAGCGATATGACTTATATTTACTTCAGGGACATCGAGTTCAGCGAGAAGGGGATTTACAGGGTGTTTTTACTTGATCCAGACAAGAACACTATTACCAGTGCTTTGGTAGAAGTAATCTAATTGTATATTTGATTTTGAATCCGGCCGGGTTTTAGGAGGTGCAGCAAAAACATATTCTCCGGAACCCGGCATATTTTTAAAGAGGAACCACTTGGAAAGAGAATATATTGTAAGCGTCGATTTCGGGGGAACAAAAATCCTGGCCGCTTTAATGAGCATGGATGGCGAAATTCTTGCAAAGACAAAAGTGGCAACCCAGCTGGAGAATGGGAAACGCGGGCTCATTGGCGGGCTTGCAGAGGCAATAAACAGCGTAATAGTGCAGGGAGGCATGGAACCTAAGGATATAAAAGCCGTAAGCCTGGGCGTTCCGGGTTCGGTAAATCCTTTTACGGGGAAGATAGGGGTTGCCCCCAACCTGAATATTATAAACTACAATATGAAGCAGGAACTTGCAAAACAGATAGATATTCCTATACTGATTGAAAATGACGTTAACCTTGCAGCCCTGGGAATTAAGAATTTTGAGCTGAAGGGAAAAGGGAAGAATGTTCTTGTTGTATTTGTGGGTACCGGAGTAGGCGGCGCACTGGTATTTGACAATAAGCTTTACCGTGGAAGCGACTTCTTTGCCGGGGAAATAGGGCATATGATAGTCGAGAAAAACGGACCCAAATGCGGCTGCGGCAACAAAGGATGCCTGGAGGCAATTGCAAGCAGGACCGCAATTGTAAGGGATATAAGAAAAGAGCTTAAGACTAAAAAGAACAGCAAACTTCTTCAGATACTTCCAAAGAATAAGCCCATAAAAAGTAAGGGTTTAGCTCTGGCAGTTAAGAAAAATGATCCGATTGTAATTAAGGAATTAACAAAGGCTTCAAACGTCCTTGGGACGGCGCTTGCCAACGTTACAAACCTTCTGAACCTGGATATGATAGTCTTAGGTGGTGGCGTAATTGAGTCGCTTGCAAAGTTTATGGTTCCGATAATTAAGGAATCCTTTAATAAGACAGTCCTGAGCGATGCAGGCAGGGGAGTTAAGATTATAGCAACTAAGCTTGGTGATGACGCGGCCCTCTTCGGCGGCATAGCGCTGGCGCAGGAAATGGGGACAATTAAAAATTAAAAAGTGAAGAGTTTTGGCCTGCGGCCAAAAAGACGGCGGCAGTAGGACGTGTTTTAAATGCAATTGATACTTTGTATTAAAATCTCTTCTTACTGCCCTTACTTTTTATTTTATTTATGGAATTCAGGAAAACGAGTTTTCAATCTCTTCAAGCTTCTCTGTCAATTCTGTCCACTTTTCAAAGCACTTTTCAAGACCTTCTTTTGTACTGTTATAATCCGAGGTTTTTTCTTTTGCCATCTGCGAATTGCTGTAAACGGAAGGATCCGCCAGGTCACTTTCGAGCTGTTTTCTCTTTTCTTCCAGAGCCTCTATTTTAACTTCCAGTGCCGATATTTCTTTTACTATGTCTTTTGTTGCGGCATACTTCTTCTGCCTTAATTCTGCCTCCAGGCGCTTCTGGTCTTTCCTGCTTCCTGTGTTATTCTGCTCGTTCTGCTTTGCAGCAGGTTTTTCGGCCGCGGCAGCTTCATTTTTCTTTTCCAGGTAGTAGTCAATGCCGCCGTAATAAATTTTTGCTGAGTGGTTGCGGATCTCGCACACCTTGTTAACAACAGGCTTTAAGAAGTCCACGTCGTGTGAGACAAGAATGAGCGTACCCTTAAAGTCGATTAAAGCCTTCTGGAGCACCTGTTTGGAAGAAATATCGAGGTGGTTCGTAGGCTCATCGAGCACGATCAGGTTAGCCTTGGTTAAAAGTATCTTTGCCAGTGCAACGCGGCTTTTCTCGCCGCCTGAGAGCACCTGGACCTTCTTAAAAACGTCATCGCCTGTAAAAAGAAAAGATCCCAGTATGGAACGAAGCTGTCCTATTGTTTTATTCTCACCGATGCCTTCCACGGTCTGCAGTATATCGAAAGAGGGCTCCAGGCTGTCTGCCACGTCCTGTGCGTAGTAGGAAATAATTGTATTATGCCCTATAATTCTCTCTCCGCTGTCGGAAGGGATCCTGCCCGAGATTATTTTTGACAAGGTGGTTTTACCGGCGCCGTTAGGGCCGACAAATGCAATCTTATCGCCGCGGTCGAGCCTGAAATCTATATTCTGAAGCACATGGTTGTCTTCGAACGATTTATTGATCTTCACAAGCTCAAGGGGAACAACACCGCTTTGAGGCGGATCGGGGAAGCGGATATTGATCTCCTCCTCAAACTCCGGCATGTCTATCTGTTCAACTTTTTCGAGCTGTTTAATCCTGCTTTGGACTTGTTTTGCTTTAGTAGCCTTATACCTGAAGCGTTCAATGAACTTTTCAGTTTCCTTAATTTTTTTCTGCTGAAGTATGTACCGGGCCTCCAACTGGGAATCCCTTTCGTCCTTAAATTTCAGGTAAGCGTCAAAGTTGCCGTTAAAGAAAGATATTTTGTTGAGGAATATCTCTAGGGTTTTGGTTGTAACCTCATTTACAAAGTGCTTATCGTGTGAAATGACCAGCAGGGCGCCTTTATAGCCCTTAAGGAAGCTTATGAGCCACTCGAGTGAATCAAGGTCCAGGTGGTTTGTAGGCTCGTCAAGGAGAAGTATCTCATGGTTTGATAAAAGGAGCTTTGCAAGTGCAATACGCATCTGCCAGCCTCCGGAGAAGGCGTTTGTCTGCTTTATGAAATCCTTTTCTTCGAAGCCGAGACCGATTAAAACTTTCTCTATTTCGGAATTAATGCCGTAATAGCCGACTTCCTCCATGCGGTGGTGGATTTCGCCAAGTTTATGGATAAGCTGATCCCTTTCCTCTTCGGGCAGTGAGGAGTCCTCGAGCCTGAGTGTAATTTCGTGCTCTTCAACCCCCAGGGAATTAATCTGCCTTAGGGAGGTTTTAACCTCCTCAAAAAGAGGTTTTCCGGAGTGTATAACTATTTCCTGCGGCAGGTAGCCCAGGCTTATTCCTTTCTGCATCAGGACTTTGCCTGATTCAGGCTGCTGCATGCCTGAAATTATCCTGAACAGCGTAGTCTTGCCCGCGCCGTTAGCACCGACGAGTGCAATTTTGTCTGAAGAATTTATTTTTAGATTTACATCCTTAAAAAGATATTCACCCGAGAACTGTACAGATAAATTTAATAGATCGATCATTTCTACTTTTCTTAGTTAATATAGCTGAATTAAAGCCTCAAAAGCCTGTTTTTGTCTGAACCCGTTTTATTTTCTGAGTATGGCCACCTTGGCCGAAGAAACGTTTGTTCCGTCTTTATCGTAAGCAACAATTATATATATGCCGCTTGGAACGTAATTGCCTTCCAGGTCTTTGCCGTCCCAGACCGCAACTCCTGCTCCGGGGGAGGTGAAAGTGTTCAACACCTTGCCTGATATAGAAAGAATTTTAATATCCGAATCCCTTACCAGGCCTTCAATTGTTATTTTAACGGGAGATCCGTTTTGAATGACCACAGGATTTGGATAGACGAACATTCCTGTGAAGCTCTCCTGTGGTTTAACGGCTGTAGTAGTAACAGAAGTCAGGCCATAGTCAGTTCCCATGTAGACCGTGCCAGTATTGTTATCTATTGCAATGCTTTTTACAATATCGCTTGGCAGGGGGCTGTTTGATGCGGTGTAATTATTTATGAGCTTTGTTCCGTCTGAAGAGACCACAAAGACTCCCTGCGGAGTACCAACCCACTTCTGGTTGAGCGCGTCAACGGCAATACAGTTAACCACGCGTGAGCGCAGAGGCTCGACAGTACTGATATTTGCAAACGGGTCGCGTGTATCGGGTATTACAAAAATTCCGCTGCTTGTAGCCACCCAGAGTTCACCCCTGCGGTCGAGCGCCAGGGCGTTAATGCTGCTAGAATTAAGGGCGCTGTTGGTGCTTGAAATATATCCAAATCCCTTATCGTTATAACTATCGTCCGCGTAGAGCGGACTCTCGCCGTTATAGAAGTACAAAGCGCTGGCTGCTGAAGAAGTCAGCTCCCCGTTAAGGAGGAAAAACTTGGTATCGTACTGGTCAACCACAAGGTCGAACCCCAGCATTACTTTATTAGTGAAAAGGGAGCTTGTAACTGTGCCCCAGGTGCTGTCAGTCTTAAGGACGTATAATGGAATTTTGTTGCCCGATTTATATGTGAGCACCCAAAGGTTGCCCTTAGAGTCGGTTGAAAGCCCCTGAATAACCACATAGGCGGGGTTTTCAGGTGTTCCGACAAGAGGGGAGTTAGAGTTGTTAAAAAGCTGAAAATGTCCGTCCTTGTACCTGAAGAATCCTTCACCCCAGCCCATCACATAAGGTGTATTATCGGGCGCGATATATGTCTTAAAAAATGTTGGAGAACTTGCCGGGGCCGGCAGGCTGCTGCCTGAATAATTTGTCCAGGTCTGGCCATTAAATGTGTAAAAACCTGCTGCGCCTTTTCCCGTACCGCTGCCAGACCAAAGGCTGCCGCTCCTGTCGACAGACAATCCGTTAAAGAGGTTTGAGGCAGGGCCTTCGGGGAAGTAAAGAGCTCCTGAGGAAATGCTCATGAGTCCCCGTGTGGTTTTAGCAAAAAGCCCGTGCGAATTAGCTGATATGATGCCGGTAAAAGCTGCATTTGCGGGCACCTGTGCTGCTGTGGAAATCGTGCCGTTATAATAAATGCTTATTGTAAGGGGCGTTGCAATCATAAGTGAGTCGCCTTTGACCAGAAGGTCCACTACTGAAGATGCCCCAATCTGAGGCAGAATGCTCGTCCAGGAGTCTCCATTTAGAAAAGCCAGCCCCCCGGCTGTTGCGGCAATAATTGAATCCCTGAAGCTCACAATTCTTGTCACTGAGTTGGAAGGGAGCCCCTGTGCAACCGTAAAGTTAATCCAGGATTCAGGAGCCGAGAGGTTAGAAGTCCCGGGCTTCTGCATTGCCACGCCGTTTTCAGTAGCAGCGTAAAGGAGTCCTTTGTGGAAAATTGAATTAACCTTTGTATCTGAAGGAAAGCTTCCGAGCTTAAGGTACGAATCCTGGAAAGTAAAATCACCGGTTTTCATTAGTGAAACGCCGAAATCCGTTGCTACATACATCGAGTCGCCTGTGACAAAAAAGTAGTTTATTTTCTTTTGTCCCCTGTCCAGAGAGGATATATCGAGTATATTCTTTACAAAAGCCCTCTTAGCATTGTCATAAACGTCAATTGTTCCCGATTCGCCGCCTAACCAGATCATGCCATTTTTGTCTATTGCAAGCGACATAAGCGAATTGCTGCTTAGGCCTTCTACTTTAGTGAGTTTCAGGTAAGAGCTGTCGCTGAAGCTATAGAAGAATGCACCGCCTGAAGTAGCCGCCCACATTCCATCATTAGATGCCTGTGCAGCATTTACGTTCTGCATGTTGGAATAGTTTCTCCATGTTCCTATCTGCTGCGGGTATAAGGACCAGCTTAAGAGCAGCAGTGTAACGGCTGTAAGAATTGTTCTGGGCTTCATGTAGTTTTCCTGTGTATTTCAAGAAAGATTAAATATTCAGTTATAGTCTTTGCCAATAAGAACTAAATTAAATTACAAATATAATACTTTTAACAAAATCGGGAAGTACAAATTGAAGTATATTGATAAGGATCAAAAAAATACCGCTATTAAGCAAAATTACTTCCCGGAATGCTGGAAGACATTTGAATAAAGATTTTTCTTTAAGTAGATTACTGCCTGGCTTTCCAAAAGGATGCCTGAAGCCAATATTATAATTCATTTTTGAACAATTTGCTGTGCTTAAATGCCTGAACAGATAAAAAAAATTGTCAGGAAATATCCTTACTATGCAGTTTTTCTTTCTGCTGTAATTGCCTGGCTGCCCGCGGTCTTTATTCCCTTTATTAACGACGATTACCAGATTCTCGGCTACCACGCAGGGAAGGGGTGGATCTCAATTTTAAGGCCATTCTACATGCCTGACGTTTCGAACTTTTACTGGAGGCCTCTGGGCAATGTGCTGCATCCATTGATACTGCTTACGGCGGGCTTTCATCCCATGGTATTCAGAGTTGCGAGCCTACTTTTATATGCCTTATGCTGCCTCTTCGTTGCAAAGGCGGGGGAGAAGGCGGGACTATCCAAAACCTACTCTGCCCTTGGCGCAATACTGTTTGCCGTACTTCCTTCACATGAATATCAGGCCGCGTGGATTGCAGACCAGGGAGAATCACTTGTTACAATTATGCTTCTTGCGGCATTCTGCACTTATGCAGATGTTCTGGGGAAAGAAAGTTCTGGCAGAAGGAATGTAATTCTTTTTTATGTACTGCTCCTTCTTTCGGCACTCATTAAGGAGTCGGCATTTGCGGGCGTCCTCATTCCGGTAATTGCACTCATTGCGGGAAGAGACTTAAAGAAAAGAAAAACCGTTACTGCCCTCAGGGACACCTTAGCAGGCATTGTCATTATTGCGTGCATTCTTCTTTACAGGTGGTACTTTATCGGGGGAACACCCTTCAGTTCAAACCATTTTGCCCATTCAGGCATTTTCAGGTGGGTACAAAATTTTATTATATACATACCTCTCAGCTTTTTTTCTCCGGAGTCGCTGGAACTTCTGGCCTCCACTTCAAGGGTTCTTCTGGTGCTGGGTGCCCTGGTTTTCTTAATTATTTTCTATATACTTTTCATATACAGGAAGCCCCTAAGAACTGACAGGCATTTGATTTGGATTCTTATTACATCCTTAGCGTGGTTTACTGTATTTATTCTGCCCGGGCTGCCGACGCTTATGCGCTGGTATGTTTTTACAGCGTCGATTGGGCTCGTCTGGGCAGCATCTGCCGCGGGGGAGAATATAAAGGCCGGTTCTTTCTCAAAGAAGGCTTCACTTGTATTATTCCTTCTCGTTATACTTTCCTCATCGGTATATGACTTCAGTCTCATGCTCAGGTGGGGGAGTGTAGGGAAAAGGATGGACCATGCTCTAATGAGCCTGAGCGGTGTAAAGGATGAAATAAAAACCGATACGGTCTACGTTTGGGCCACACCTGACAAGCTGACAAGAATTCCGATGATGAAGCTTGGAATACAGGAATCGGTTCAATGGGGTCTGAAGGACAAAAATGCTGCCGTTATTACGCCACTGAGGAGTGAAATGAGCGGTTTTGAGAGCAGCATAAAGCTCGTGGAAAAAACGGACACTTCACTTGTATTCCACATAAATAACGGGCGCTTTCTGCCTTACGGGGGAGAATCGAGGGCTGCTATTCATAATGAGGCAATCGATGCTGAGCCTGAAGGGGTAAGAATAAGGATAAAAACTTTCCTGGGTGAAAACAACGTGCCGCAGTCAATTGCAGGGGTTTATTTCAGGAATCCCCGCGGGTATTCGCAGCTCTATTTTGACGGGAAGGAATTTAAGACTGCCGGGAAATAAAAAAGGGACATGCCAAGGGCACATCCCTTAAAAAAGGTATTTAGGAAAAATGGTTTACTTTTCAGCCTGGAAGTTATTCATGAGGTCAGCCATTTCAATTGCCGTAAGAGCTGCATCCCAGCCCTTGTTTCCCGATTTTGTTCCGGCGCGTTCGATAGCCTGTTCAATTGTGTCTGTAGTAAGGACTCCGAATGCTATGGGCACGCCTGACTTAAGTGAAGTCTGTGCGATACCCTTTGAAACCTCAGAAGCGACGTAATCAAAGTGGGGTGTTGCCCCGCGGATTACTGCTCCGAGGCAGATTATGGCGTTATACTTCTGTGAGTCTGCAAGACGGGAAGCGGCAAGGGGGATTTCAAAAGATCCCGGCACCTTAACAATATCTATGTTGTCGTCCTCAGCGTGGTGTCTGTTGAGGCAATCCAGTGCGCCTTCAAGGAGCTTCTGGCTGATGAAATCGTTGAACCTGCTTACTACCAATGCAAACTTATAATCCTTTGCTGAAAGTTTACCTTCAATTACTCTTGGCATTTTTGGACATTCCTGAATTAGTTCAATTAATGGTTGAAATATAAGCTTAATATTGCTTTCTTAAAAGTCCCGGGCGATGATTTTCAGCCGCTAGTTTTCAGTTGCTGATTTTCATGCGCTGTTTTTAACGAGCATTTTCTTCATGGCGTCCAGGTTGTTGCGCGTAATGTAGAATTTCCCGAGGTTCTGTTCGTCCTCGCGTTTTCCGCCATGGTAGTCACTTCCCCCTGAGGCCAGGAGGCAGTATTCATTTACGATCCCGCGGTAGTACTTTACCTGGTTCTGGTTATGAGACGGGTGGACTACTTCTATTCCGTCAATTCCCGCGTTAATGAGGCTCAGCAGAATTTTTTCGCTGACGTAGCCCGGATGAGCAATAAATGAAAGTCCCCCGGCGTCGCTGATCAGTTTCAGAGCGCTTTGCGGTGAAAGGTGGATCTTTCTTTCAAAGGCAGGGCACTGGTTGCCGATATACTTGTCGAAAGCCTCATAGAAGTTATTAACATAGCCTGCTTCAATTAAGGTCTGAGCTATGTGAGGTCTTCCCACGGCTCCGTTTTTAGCCTTCTGCAGCACGCTTTCGATTGAAATAAAGACGCCCTGGCGGTTCAGCTTCTTAACGATCCTGAGAGCGCGGTTATAGCGTTCCTGGCGGAAGAAGCTGAGGTATTTCTGGAATTCATCGTGATATATGTCAATAAAGTAGCCCAGAAGGTGGACTTCCTTATCTTCAATATCCGTTGAGATTTCCACTCCCGGGATAACCTCCACGTCCATCTGTTTTCCGAATTCCGCGGCTGCTTCAATGCCGGCAAGATTATCGTGATCTGTAATGCTAATAACATCTAGTCCAGCTTTCTTAGCCTTATAAACTATTTCCAGCGGGGAACAGACACCATCTGAACAGGTAGTATGCAAATGTAAATCTATTTTAGAGCTCATCAATCTAATCTTTTCCCGGCCGAAAAAAGTTCTCAGCCGAAATTCTCCTTAAACTTGTCGTAATTTAATATTCTAAGCCGTGAGCCATCCAGTTCAACGAGTCCTTTTTTTGCAAATGAATGGATGGTTCTTGAAATTGTTTCTCTTGAAGTCCCGGCCATATTAGCAAGGTCCTGCTGCAGGGGGAGTCTTTCAATTTCCACGATGCCCTGGCGAATTTTCCCGATCTCATCGGCAATCTGAAGAATTACGGAGGCCACCTTGCCTTCGGCATCCTTGAGTGAGAGGGATTTAATTTTCATATCGGCGCTTCTGAGGCGGCTTGTCAGTTCCTGCAGAAGTGAAATTGAGACCTCAGGATGAATCCTCAAGAGATTAAGGAAATCGTTTCTCTGCACAATAAAGAGTTCCGAGTCCTCAATGGCAATAACGCTAGCCGAACGTTTCAGGCCGTCTAGAATAGCCATTTCGCCGAAGAAGTCGCTTTCGCCAAGTATGGTCAGAATAACTTCACGGCCGTCGTTGCTTGTTCTGGAGACCTTAACCTTCCCGCTGATAATAACAAAGAGTGCACTGCCTGCCTCTTCTTCCATCAAAATGATACTATCCTTTTCATAGAACTTGTGCTTGCCAACGTTGGCAATCATCTCCAGAGCCTCGTGCTCCAGGTCGGTAAAGATAGGAACGTTCAACAGAAATTCCGATAAAGAAGACATAATTAACCCCTCTTTTAAATTATGTTGATTCTTACCTATTCTCTGACGGAAAGCCAGTAATATTTTGGGAACTCATTTTATGCTAATATAACAATTTTTTAATAAATTACTATTTTTTTGTTATTATTTTTAATTAGTTATTACTTATATTAACTGATTGATTTTACGGAAGAGTTTTAGTTTTCCCGGGTTGTGGCACATTTTATTGTGACGGATGTTGCATTTAATGTGTAGTTTTGGTACAATAACCGTGTAAAATTCATAACTTAAAATTGAATATAAAGGGATAAATAAGTATATTATTACCACAATTAAAAAAAACTGAAATGGAGGAAATAAAATGGCAGTAAAAGTTGGTATCAATGGTTTTGGCCGAATCGGAAGACTTGTATTCAGAAGATGTTTGGAATTGGGCAACGTTGATTTTGTTGGTATCAATGATCTGACTGATGCAAAGACTTTAGCACACCTGCTTAAGTATGATTCAGTACACGGCAAGTTTAACGGTACCGTTGAAGTTGACGGAAATGATCTGATTGTTAATGGGGATAAAATAAAGATTACAGCAGAGAAGGATCCTTCAAAGCTTAACTGGAAAGGCGTTGACGTAGTAATCGAGTCGACAGGTGTTTTTGCTTCAAAAGAGCAGTGCATGGCACACATCACAGCAGGAGCAAAGAAGGTAATCCTTACCGTTCCTTCAAAGGGCGAAATAGATGCTACAGTAGTCTTGGGCGTTAATGACAACGTACTGACAGGCAACGAACAGGTTGTTTCAAATGCATCCTGCACAACAAACTGCCTGGCTCCGATGGTTAAGGTTCTTAATGATACCTTTGGTGTTGAAAAAGGTTTTATGACTACAGTTCACTCTTATACAAACGACCAGAGAGTTCTTGACCTTCCCCACAAGGATTTAAGAAGAGCAAGAAGCGCAGCTGTTTCAATTATTCCTACAACTACAGGCGCTGCAAAGACGGTTGGAAAAGTTATTCCTGAACTGAAGGGAAAGCTTGATGGATTTTCACTCAGAGTTCCTACACCTGACGGATCAATCACAGATTTCGTTGCAGAACTGAAGAAAGAAGCTACAGTTGATGAAATCAACGCTGCAATGAAGAAAGCTGCTGAAGGCGCAATGAAGGGTGTTCTTGAATACACAGAAGATCCTATAGTTTCAGCCGACATCATTCACAATTCTCATTCATGCATATTCGACGCCCTCTCAACAATGACCATGGGTAAAATGGTTAAGGTTGTAGGCTGGTATGACAACGAATGGGGATATTCCTGCAGAGTAGTAGATCTTCTTTTCAAGATTAGCAAGTAATCTTTTAAGATAGATACTATCTTTTTTAAAGACGCAGTTTCCCTATTAAAATAGGCTGCGTCTTTTTTTATATTTATACATTCTGATCTTTCCAGGCAATTTTTATCAGCCTGAATGATCGCAAAAAGTAAAAAGGCTTCAGCATGGGGGAAGTATGAAATGTAGCTCTTTTACTTATTTTTTCATAAATTATTTTTAAGCGGAGGATAAATGAACAAATTGTCAATTGACCAGGTGGATCTCAAAGGCAAAAAAGTCCTGGTAAGAGTGGATTTCAACGTGCCTTTGGATGAAAATCTGAATATAACCGATGATATCAGAATAACCTCATCTTTACCTACTATAAAGAAGATAATAAACGAGGGGGGAAAGGTTATTTTAATGAGCCACCTGGGAAGGCCCAAGGGTCAACCAAACCCCAAATACAGCCTTAAGCCGGCGGCAAAAAGACTTTCCGAACTGCTCGGAAAAGAAGTTAAAATGGCTCCCGACTGTGTTGGTGAAGAGGTAAAGAGCCTTGTTAATTCAATGAAGGACGGCGACGTGGTTCTGCTTGAGAATTTAAGATTTCACGCAGAAGAAGAGAAAAACAATCCTGAATTTGCAAAGCAGCTTTCAGAGCTTGGCGAAGTTTACATTAACGACGCCTTTGGAAGCGCTCACCGCGCACACGCTTCTACAGAAGGAGTGACAAAGTATATTAAGGTTAATGCCTCAGGATACCTGATGCAGAAAGAGCTTGATTACCTGGGCAAGGCAATCTCAGAACCTGAAAGGCCGTACTGCGCAATCTTAGGCGGCGCAAAGATATCGGGCAAGATTGACGTTATACAGAACCTTTTCCCGAAGGTCGACACACTGATCATTGGGGGCGGCATGGCTTACACTTTCTATAAGGCCATGGGTTATGAAATAGGCAAATCGCTTCTTGAAGAAGAGAAGATTGGTCTGGCCAAGGAAATACTTGAAAAGGCAAAGAACTCAAAGGTCAACTTCCTGCTTCCGGTCGACGTAGTGGTTGCAGATGATTTCAGCAACGATTCACCCTCAGAAGTTGTGGACATCAAGAATATTCCTGCGGAGAAGATGGGAATGGATATAGGTCCAAAGACAATTGAACTTTTTAAGGCCGAGGTCTTAAAGAGCAAGACTGTCATCTGGAACGGCCCAATGGGAGTTTTTGAATTTGACAATTTTGCAAAAGGCACAAATGCAATTGCAGAGGCGCTTGTTGAGGCCACAGGAAAGGGTGCAACAACCATTATAGGCGGCGGAGACTCGGCAGCTGCAATTAAGAAAGCCGGGCTTGAAGAGAAGGTTTCGCACGTCTCGACCGGCGGCGGAGCATCACTGGAATTTCTGGAAGGAAAGACTCTTCCCGGAGTTGCAGCATTAAATGAAGCAAAATAGCCTCAACTGGCTTTTGCTTACGGATAAATTGAAGGGGCGCGCATTTACGTGCGCGTTCCCGTATTTTTTTTAGGATTCTCCTGAAACCCATGAGAGCTTCAGAGTGTATCAGAATTTGAAATGAATTATTTTTTTCTGTAATATGTTTTAATTTAAAGAAGGTAAAAGAAAAAAGGAAGTTTAATGTATTCCGAGCGTGATTATTACAGGCCGACCGGTTTCGGCGGTTTCAGCTTTTTTCCACCGGTGATCAAAAATCTTTTGATCATTAACGTCGTGGTGTTTCTGGTTACAAATTTAATTCTCTCGAGCGTAAGCGTCGACGGTGTTATAGCCAGTGACAAGATAAACCAGTATTTCGCCCTCATGCCCTTAGGGCACGGGTTTTTTATCTGGCAGCTCATAACTTACCAGTTCCTCCACGGAAGTTTTTCTCATATCTTCTTTAATATGTTTGCGCTCTGGATGTTCGGAATGGAAATTGAAAACTTGTGGGGATCAAAGAAATTTCTCATTTTTTACCTGGTCTGCGGAATAGGCGGCGGCCTTGCGCACCTTCTGCTCTCACCTGTGATTGCAGATATGATGGCTCCAACAATCGGCGCCTCAGGCGCAATTTACGGCGTGATGATAGCCTTTGCAATGATGTTTCCAGACAGGTATATCTTCATTTACTTCCTCATTCCAGTAAAGGCAAAGTACCTGATTGCTTTTCTTGTTGTGCTTGAATTCCTCTCGGCAGGAGATATGTCTCTCGTAGCGCACCTGGCTCATATAGGCGGCGCCGTAGTGGGTTTTGCATTCATACTGCTTGATTCCAGGAGCGGCTTCAGCCTGAGGAACATCTTTTCGTCGTATAAGAAGCCTTATTCACCCCGGCAGGCACAGTTCCGGAGGAGGCCTTTTATTAACAACGATGAAAAAGTTGTTGACGCAGATTATTATGAAATAAACAAAAAAGAAGAAAATCCGATTACACAGGAAGAGATAGACCGAATACTCGACAAGATAAGCCAGAGCGGATATCAGAATCTGACAGAGCGTGAGAAGAAGATCTTATTTGAAGCCAGCAAGAGAAGTTAAAGCAAGAGAATTAAAATTGAAATCCTTAAAATATCTCGGGATAATACTGTTTGTCTTTGCTCTTAGTTCATGCTCCGACAGGAAAGTAATCAAAGACGACGAAAAGTTTGCCGCATTTTATGTGGATCTGCTGATTGCATCTGAAAAAAGCAGCGGCGACATTAACGTGGTTAAGTCTGAAAGGCAGAAGGTATTTGCCAAATATGACATCTCATTAGAAGAATATAAAGCCACACTTAATTACTACTCTGAAAAGCCCGAACGCTGGAAGGACTTTTTTGACAAGGTAAATGCCCGTCTTGCCGCAATAAGAAAGAATAACAAGGTTTAGCGCCGTTTCTTATTTTTCATTTTTGCGGCGGCAATTCTGATAAGGGGGAATCCAATATTTTCAGGAAGGCGGCTTTTCAGGTCCTTCAGATCCATATAGCCTTTACCGATTTCATCTGTTATAATGGCGTAATCATTTCCCTGGAAAAGGTATGATATGTCCAGATCCGGAAACATCTCAAGGATTGTTTCAATCTGCATCGATATAACGGTCTCATTAAGCTTTCTTAAGGATGCTATGTCTGAAAGAGGGTAGCGCTCTTTAAGAAGCGCATAGGTTTCACTTAAGACCTGCGGCACCTGTCTTTGACTGTCCTCTTTTTTACCCTCAGGCCTGCTCTTAATAAATTCCTGAATGACCTCAAGAAAATTCTGCCCTATTTTGTTAAACATGCGCTGGTTAAAACCCTTTACTCCCAGAATTGCACTGTAGGATGAAGGCTTAAGCTTTGCAAGCTCTCTTAGGACCGCGTCGGGGCATATGAGTTCGTCTGCCTGCTGGAACTTCCGGGAAGCCTGGCTTCTGACCTCGCGCAGACTATTGAAAAGCTCCAGGCTGTCTTCAGCATCGCGCGGTTCCTCCACATTTTGAAGAATAGGGGAGAAGTCCCTTTCATCCAGGAATTCCAGTCCTTTCTTCGAGATAAGGATTTTTTTCCTGTAGGAGCCTTCATGTTCAAGCAAGGACTCTGCATAAAGCGATTCAATAACGCTCTTAAGTTCTGTTGATGAGTATTTGGAGCAGCTTCCGAAAAGGGGGGATGAGCCCATCTGGGCCGCAGAAGATTTTCCCTGCAGAAGGGCAATAAGTTTTGCCTCTGAAATACCATCGCAACTTTCGGAAGCCGCGCGGAGTATCAGCTCCGAGAGGTAATCCGAAAGGGAAGAGGGCACTTCGGTGTTTCCAGTGCAGTTGTCACACTTGCCGCAGCTGAAGTTATCGTCATTCTGTCCGAAATAATTAACAATAAATTTCATCCGGCACTTATCAGAATATGCGTAGCTTACCATCTCATCAAGCTTCTTCCGGGCGTTATTGCAGTTACGCATTATTTTGTCGTATTCCAGGAAAAGGTATTCATCCCTGACCCTGGTTTTTGTAAGCGCCACCCTGTTATCAGATGTTGGCCTGATGAGGTCCATTATGCCCAGGCTGTCTAAGAGTTCAAGAGTCTGATAGACGTATTCAGGTGAAATGCCGTAGTTTGCCGCCAGTTCCTCGGGTGATATCGGAGTAGGGGAGTTAATAATTCCTGTGCCGTATTTCTTCAGGAGGATAACTATTATATCTCTTAAAGTGTTGTTTGAAACAGACTTTGTATATTCCTTCAGCGTTTCAACGTCGCAGGTAAACTGCGCCATATACTTCTGTCCGAAGGAAGAGACCGGTTTTATGTAGCCCGCCATCTCCAGGGAATTAAGGACTGAACTAAGGAGAGTCTTAGAAATGTCTTTTTTAATATAGCCTGCAATATAGGTTTCATTAACAGGTATGGGCTTATCCGACTTTGTCCCGAGGGCAATTCTGCCAAAGTCGCATAAAGCATTATACACGCCCGTAATAAGATCCTTATCGGGGTATGAGTTCCGGATAAAATATTCGTGTATTTGCCTGTCGTTTTCATCGAAGAGCATGACGGCATGCGAGTCTTTGCCGTCGCGTCCAGCGCGTCCGATCTCCTGGTAGTAACTTTCAATTGTACCCGGCATGTTGTAGTGAATGACGAGCCGTATATCTTTTTTATCTATACCCATGCCGAATGCGTTTGTGGCAACAATAATGTCAATTTTGCCGGAGAGGAATTCCTCCTGGATATGTTTTCTTCTTTCCGCTGCAAGTCCCGCGTGGTAGCAGGCGGCATTAAGGTTATAAAGGTTAAGGAAATCCGTGATCTGTTCGCATTTTTTTCTTGAAGCGGCATAGATAATTGCCGGTGTGCCATAGGAGGAGACAAGATTAAAGCATTCGATTTTTTTCTTCGTCGTTTTAACTACGCTTAAGGAAAGGTTTTCTCTTTCAAAGCCCTTGATGAAGACTCTGGGATTTTTCATCCCGAGCTGCAGTGCAATATCCTCAACAACTTCAGGCGTTGCAGTAGCCGTGAAGGCCGCGATTTTTTTGATGCCTGTATATTCGGCAAAGCTCTTTATTTTCCTGAAGCCGGGGCGGAAGTTATGGCCCCATTCAGAAATGCAGTGGGCTTCATCGACAAAAAGGTATTCCGCATTAAGCGACCTTATCTTATCTGCAAACTGTCCCGCCTCCAGTTTTTCCGGGGCCAGGTATAAAAGTTTTATTTTACCTTCTACAATGCCGCGGAAAATTTCTTCTGTTTCAAGGTATCCGACCGTGCTGTTAATAAATGCAGCAACGGTTTCTGTACTGTTCAGCTGGTCGACCTGGTCTTTCATCAGGGCAATAAGAGGGGATATAACGATTGAAAGCCTCGGGCTCATAAGCGCAGGGACTTGAAAGCAGATTGACTTACCGCCTCCGGTCGGGAGGATGGCAAGAACGTTTTCTCCCTCCAGTATGGATGTGATTATCTCGCGCTGTCCTGTGCGGAAAGTCCCGTGTCCAAAGTATTTCAGCAGAATTTCTTCAGGGGTCATTGTATACAGAATTTAATTTGCGACTAACGTAAAGGAAAAAAAGACTTGTTGAAGCTAAAACAGAAGCTCTCTTTTTTGACACTATTATAAGAAAATTAATCCTTTGAATAAACAAAAATTACTCCCTTTTTAAGGAATTTCTTCAGGTTTCCTGTGGTTTTAATAAAGAGGGAGATTAAGCTCTTGTTCTCATTTTAACGCCCATTGATTATTATTTATAATAAAGGATAAATAAATATATTGAATATGAGCTGATTTAGGGAGTATTTTCTGGAACAAAAATTGCTCTTTTTTAGCATCTGCCGGGTAACATACATTTCAATTCAGACATAAAACACACTGGCAAAAGTTTAAAAAATATATATAGGTAAGAACCAATTATGGACGAAGAAAAATTAAAACTAGAAGATCTCCTCGGTGTAGCTCCGCAGAAGGAAGAAAAAGAAAGAATTGATTTAGTGGCTATAATCGGAGCGGGCGTTATGGGGCAGGGAATTGCACAGACTGTTTCCTCCTCAGGGGTAGATGTTCTGATCGTGGAAAAAGATGAAGAGCATCTTAACTGCGCAAAGCAGAACCTGTCGGAAGCCATGGACAGGGAAATCGGGCGCTGGGCGATGACAAAAAGCGAGAAGAAGTCAATCCTCAGCCGCATTAAATGGACAGTTGACATTAATGACATTGCGGACTGCGACCTTGTAATTGAGGCCGTGGATGAAGATCTGGAGCTGAAGAAAGGGATTTTCAGACAGATCGATTCAATTGCACACCCGAGCACAATTCTTGTTTCAAACACCTCCACACTCAGCCTGACTAAAATTGCAGAAGTAACAAAAAGAACGGATAAGATTGTTGGAATGCACTTCCTCAATCCTGTACCTAAGATTCCCTTAGTTGAGCTGGTAAAGGCTTTTGACACCTCAGAAAACACGCTTGAAAGGGTAAAGGAATTTGCAAAGAGGATAGGCAAAACCGCTGTTGAAGTTTATGAATATCCGGGCTTTGTAACTACAAGAGCCATTGTGCCCCTTCTTAATGAAGCAATGTACATACTAATGGAAGGTGTTGCTACGGCCGAGGGTATTGATACGGCAATGAAGATGGGATACAATTTCCCGATGGGTCCTCTTGAAATGGCAGACGCCATGGGGCTTGACGAGGTTTTAGCCTGGATGGAAACACTCTGGAAGACGCTGGGTGAGCCGCGCTACAGGGCATGCCCGATACTGCGCAAGCTCGTGCGCGAAAAGAAGCTGGGGCGCAAGACGGGAGAAGGTTTTTATAAATACAACACTGACGGCAAACAACAGGAGATTAAATAAATAGATGAAAGTATTAGTATTAAACAGCGGCAGCTCCTCAATCAAGTACCAGTTCTTTGATACGGAAGAGAAGCTTGTCCTTGCAAAAGGCCTGGTTGAAAGAATAGGCATGAGCGGTGCTATTTTAACGCATGCACCTATCGGAAAAGAAAAAATAAAGATTGTAGGTGAAATCCTCGATCACTCAATTGCAATTGAATATGTTATTGCGGTTTTATTAAGCAAGAACCACGGCGTGATCAAAGATAAGAGTGAAATTGATGCCGTAGGCCACAGGGTTGTTCACGGCGGCGAGACTTTCTCAGGTTCAGTTTTAATTACAGAGGAAGTTATGCAGGCGCTTAAGGACAATATTGAGCTTGCGCCGCTTCACAATCCGCCTAACATTAAAGGCATTGAGGCAGTCTTAAAGCAGATGCCGGGAACTCCGCAGGTTGGTGTTTTCGATACGGCATTCCACAGCCAGATGCCGCCTCATGCTTACCTTTATGGTATTCCATACGAGCTTTACAAGAAGTACAAGATAAGGCGTTACGGTTTCCACGGAACCTCTCACCTTTTTGTTTCAAACAGGGCCGCAGCTATGTTCGGGCGCCCGGTTGAAGAGCTGAAGATTATAACGGCACACCTGGGCAACGGGTGCAGTATTGCCGCTGTTGACAAGGGGCGTTCAATAGATACCTCAATGGGTTTTACCCCTCTTGAAGGGCTTTTAATGGGAACAAGGGGAGGCGACATGGATCCCTCACTTATTCTCTATGTAATGGGAAAAGAAGGCCTCTCGCTTTCTGAAGCCAATACTCTCTTAAACAAGCACTCTGGCCTCATCGGCATCAGCGGCGAAAGCAGCGACATGAGGGAGATTGAAGCTGCCGTCAAGGAAGGCAACAAGAAGGCAAAGTATGCTTTTGACGTGTTTACATACCGCATCAAGAAATATATAGGATCCTATATAGCTGCACTGGGCGGCGTGGATGCTCTCGTTTTTACGGGCGGAATTGGAGAAAATTCCGAAGTGGTTCGTGCGGCCGTGTGTGAAAATATGGACTATCTGGGCATAAAGCTGGATCAAAACATAAACAACAGCAGGCCTGATGGAGAAGTGCTTATTTCGGAAAGCGACAGCAGGGTTAAGATTTATAAGATACCTACAAATGAAGAGCTTGTAATAGCGCTCGATACGGAGAAGATAGTCTCAGAGCAGACACTTCAGGCTGTAAAATAAATTTGACGTGGTAAAATAAATTTTGATGTGTTCATAAAGTATAATAAAAAAAGCCGGTTAAATTTTTAACCGGCTTTTTTTAGTTCTGATCTGTCATCTTTTTAATTTCATCTCTTATTCTGGCCGCCCTTTCATAATCTTCTTTTTCAAGGGCCTCTCGCAGCTGGTTCTGAAGTGAAGCCAGTTTGGATTCCCTCGATCCCGAAGGAGCGGCTTTTTCAGTGGGTTCCTCGTCCGGCATATTCTCCTCCATATTTTCAGCGGCTTCTTCTTCTCCCGAAGGAATAAAAGCAGCCGCCTTCATAACCTCCTCATTAACATAAATAGGGGATTGTGTTCTTACGGCAAGTGCAATAGCGTCACTGGGCCTCGAGTCGACGTCGTTTGTCAGGGAAGACACTTCAAGGACTATTTTAGCAAAGAAAGTATTATCCCTCAGTTCATCGATAAGGATTTCCTGCACAGCCGCACCCAGGTTATCTATGACATTCTTGAGAAGGTCATGTGTAAGGGGGCGCGGGGGCTTGATGCCTTCAATCTCGAGTGCAATTGCCTGGGCTTCGAAAGCCCCGATAATAATCGGGAGTCTTCTTACGCCATAGACTTCCTTTAGAAGGATTGCATACGCACCACCCGCCGAAGGAGTGGATGATAAACCAAGTATTTCCACCTGAACTTTATTCAATTACTACCTCTTTTAAGGTTAATGAGCCTTATTATAAAATATGCTTTTTTTTCAATTCCACAAATCCGTAAAAAGGGATTATGGGGAAAAAAGGGCCAGGGGACTTTTAACCTTTAATTTTTTTTATCTCTTCTGTCAGTGCCGGCAGAACTTCAAAAATATCACCTGCTATGCCGTAGTCGGCCACTCCGAAGATGGGAGCGTCCTTATCCTTGTTTATAGCGACGATATATTTGGAGGATGACATTCCTGCCAGGTGCTGGATTGCACCGGAGATACCGACTGCGATATAAAGGTTAGGAGAAACGGTCTTCCCCGTCTGCCCGACCTGTTCGCTATGAGGTCTCCAGCCTGCATCGACCACGGCACGTGAGGCTCCGACTGCGGCGCCAAGGGTGTCTGCCAGTTCCTCGACCAGGTGGAAGTTTTCCGGAGCCTTGAGGCCGCGGCCGCCTGAGACTATAATTTCAGCCTCGGCTACGTCGAGCTTGCCCTCGGACTTCTTTACTTCCACTACTTTTGTTCTGAGATCAGGGTTTTCGACGTTTTTAGCCGTGACTTCAGCCTTATTGTCAGCCAATTCACCGATATTAAAAACGTTCGGGCGGAGAGTAAAGATTTTCTTCTGTGAAGTTATTTTTGCCTCAACGAGTGCCTTGCCGGCAAAGACCGGGCGTGTAGCAGTAATTTCACCGGATGAAACCTCCAGGCTCACGCAGTCCATCAGTATTCCGGCTGCAAGTTTTACACAGACAAGAGGTGCAAGATCTTTACCCATTGCAGTATTTGAGAAAAGTAAAATGTCTGCATCTGTTGTTTTTGCGTAATCTGAAACCAGAGCGGCGTATGCAGATGAGGAATAATTTGCAAGACTCTCACTTTTGAAGAAAGTAACCTTACCTATACCGTATTTGCCGACGCTTTCAAGATCTTCAACGTTATTTCCGATTGCCACGGCTTCAACTTCATAATTAAGCGCAGAAGCCAATTTTACGGCTTCTTTAGCAGTCTCCAGAGAAGACTTCTTAAGGATGCCATTCCTTTGCTCTAAAAATGTTATGATTTTATTTGCCATAATTCAATTCCCTTTTAAATGACTTTTGCTTCTTCTTTAAGTAAACGGACCAGTTCGGCAACTGCAGTCTTATCGGTGCCGATAATTCTGCCGGGCTGTTTCATTGCCGGCTTTTTCATCTTTAAGATCTCAAGAGTTTTCCCGGACTGTTGAGCGGGTTTTTCTTCGATTACTTTTTTCTTGGCCGCCATTATGCCTTTAAGTGAAGCATATCTTGGTTCATTTAAGCCTTTCTGGGCTGTAATTACAGCAGGGAGGCTGGTTTCAACGACTTCACGACCGCCTTCAATTTCTCTTTCGGCAATAATTTTACTGCCCTCAATTTTCAGATCAACAACTACCGATACGCAATTATATCCGAGCATTTCAGCCGTAAGCTGTCCTGTTATTGAGTTGTCATAATCAACAGATTGTTTGCCGAAAAACACGAGTTCGGCTCCCTGTGCCTTAATTTCCTCTGAGAGTGCCTTTGCCACTGCAACAGGGTCCCTCTGAAGGTCATCCTTCAGTAAAACTCCCTGGTCAGCTCCCATGGCAAGGGCCTTCCTGATAGTTTCTTTATTTGCTTCTTTCCCCAGACTAATGACGACAACCTCACCACCCAGCTTTTCCTTTGTCTTCAGGGCTTCTTCTACTGCAAACTCGTCATAAGGATTGATTATGTAGGTAACGCCGTTAGGATCAATTGTCTTACTGTCAGAACCGATAACAATTTTTGTAGCAGTATCCGGAACGTGACTTACGCAGACTGCTATTTTCATTTTACCTCCAATTAATTCGAAAGATTCATCAAAAATATAAAGATACACAGATATAAAATCAATTACACTAAAATATTGCTTTTTGCGTCCTTTTCAAATTTTTTGTGCGGAATTTCTTAGAAACTGACAAATCATTTTACTATACTATATTCAGACGCAAACCAAGAGAGGAGTACTATGAAGAAACTGCTGTTCGGGCCATGGGTAAATGCTTCTGTTGTAATTCTTTTACTGAGAATTATTCTGGGAGTTGTCTTTATTGCCCACGGGGCACAGAAGGTCTTTGGTGCCTTTGGTGGAAAGGGGCTTAGTGTAACGATAGGGATGTTTACAGGCATGGGGATCCCGCCTGTTCTTGCATATATGGATGCATTTGGTGAATTCATTTTCGGCATACTGGTTCTGCTCGGCCTTATAACAAGGGTTGCTTCGGCAGGAATTGCAGTAATAATGCTGGTTGCAATATTCAGGGTACACCTGCCAAACGGTTTTTTTGCTCCCGCAGGAGTTGAGTTCCCACTGACGCTGCTAACAATAGCAATTACAATTTTCCTCTACGGCAGCGGAAGGTATGGAATAGATTACTTCTGGGAGAGGAAGAGCCGGGAAAAAGGGGTGGATTTTTCATAGCCATACCCGTATTGTAAGTGAAATAATGGAGGAGCCTTATGTATGAAAAACGCCACGAGCCTCTTCTTCCCAAAGCCGAGTTCCTCTTAAGAATGCTGAACCACTTCTGGGTGGCCTCAGGCATTGTTGTGCTTTCGCTTTTTGCTGGAATTGCGGGCTACCACTACATTGAGGGGCTGGGCTGGGTAGATGCAATTCTGAATTCTTCGATGATCCTGGGCGGCATGGGTCCTGTAAACCCAATCAGTACAAGGGCAGGCAAACTTTTTGCTTCGGCTTATGCATTGTTCTCCGGCATTGTTTTCCTTGTAATTGTAGGTGTTCTTTTTGCTCCTGTTTTCCACAGGTTCCTGCACAAGTTCCACCTGGAGTTTGATGAGGATACGGATAAGCCTTTAAAGGGTAAAAAGACCGGGAAATAGGTTTTTATTCGGCTCATGAAGTTGTATTTGCATAATTATATTTTTACTTTTAGCTGAAAAAAATCGGCATTATCTGACACTTCCTGTAAATTTCCATTTATTTTTAAGTCAAAAATGATCGGCAAAGTAATAAATAATTATAAGATTATCTCACAGCTGGGCCAGGGCGGCATGGGTATTGTCTATAAAGCCTTAGACACCAGGCTGGACAGGTACGTTGCCATCAAGATCTTAAAGCCGCAGGTTGTAAAGAATGCCCGTTTCAAGGAAAGGTTTGAAAAAGAGGCTAAGAACCAGGCCAAGCTTTTACACCAGAACATTGTTCCTGTTTTCGGATATCTTGAAGAGGAAGGCCTCCTTGGAATTGTAATGGAATACGTTGAAGGGGAGACGCTTGAGCATCTGATTGAAAAAAGGCAAAGGCTGGATTTAAGCGAGGCTTTACCGATTATTAAGCAGGTCCTTTCAGCAGCAGCATACGCGCATTCGAAAAAGTTTGTACACAGGGATATCAAGCCCTCAAATATAATTATTAACTCAGAGGGTGTTTCCAAGATAATGGATTTCGGAATATCGAAGTCCATAGTTGATAAAACGCTTACCAGCCCGGGAAGAAACGTTGGCACGCTTCTTTACATGAGTCCAGAGCAGATAAAAGGGGAAGAAGCCAATATTGAGAGCGACATCTACTCTATAGGCATTACCTTGTTTGAAATGCTAGCCGGGGCTCCGCCCTTTAACTTTGAAACCGAGCAGGAGATAACCGAAGGGCACCTGAAGAAAGATCCACCGGACCTGCTTGCATTAATGCCGGGCTTGCCGGCAAAGATCGACAGCATAATCAAGAAAGCATTAAGTAAAAAGCCTCAGGCAAGGTTTTCCACGTGCCAGGAGTTTTTGTTTGAGCTTGAGGCTCTGGAAGGTGACATGCCTGTTTTTACGGGGCAGGAAGGTTCCTTGCGGCAAAAGAGAAATTCACAAGGGTATAAGTTTAAAGCTATTTTTTATTCATTTTTAATCGTAGTTTCGTTTCTGGGTATAATTTATTTTTCTTTTTCGCAGGTGCTTGAGCTTTGGAAAAGCGGGCGGAACCCACTTGCTCCCGCTCTGGCGGGTAAAGAAAAGCAGGCCCTGATTCCGGGCTATAGCGGGGAAAAGCTGAAATATTTCAGGTGGAACCTATTAAACAGCAGCCTGAAGGATGACCTTAACTCAGTTTTCTTTACAAACGATTCGACGGGCTTTTGCTGCGGCAGTAAGGGGCTTATTTTAAGGACAGTTAATTCCGGGCAGAGCTGGGAGAAAATTCAAACGCCTATTGACAGGACCCTCTTTGACGTTGCCTTTACGCGCTCAGGCGTGGGCTTTGCCGTCGGTGAAGGGGGCTTAGTCCTAAGGTCAGGCGATCAGGGGCTGAGCTGGCAGAGGGTAGATGTCAGGTCCACGGACGTACTTTTAAGGGTAAAATTCACTAGCAGCTCAACCGGGTTTATTCTGGGAGCAGGAGGCACTGTCCTCAGGACTCCGGATGAAGGGGATAGCTGGGTGAGAGTGGACATTCCGTCAGAGAATACACTGTTCGACATAGATTTTCCGGATGCCAGGACAGGTTTTATTGTAGGCTGGAACGGGGAGTGTTTCAGAACTATGGACAAAGGACTCAGCTGGGAGAAAAGGCCCTCCTTCAGCTCAAACTATCTGAGGGCTGTTAAGTTTATAAACAGCAGGACAGGATTTGCCGCAGGCGGCAACGGGGAAGTCTTTATGACGGACAATTCAGGCCAGGACTGGAGGAAGGTTAAGGGGAGCCTTAATTCGGGACTGTCGGCAATTGAATTTATTGATGAAAAAATAGGTTTCATTGTAGGCAACCAGGGTAAAGTTCTCCTTACTAGTGATTCGGGCTTAAACTGGTCGGAGGCCAGGACGAATGTATTTGCCTCTTTAAGCAGGATAAAACTGACTCCGGGCAAGAAGGTCTATGCTGTCGGCGTAAATGGAACCATTGTAAAATTTTAAATATATTTGATACTATTTAGCTAAAGGATGAAAATTGGATAAATTTGTAATTACAGGTGGAAAAGCCTTAAAAGGGAAAGTAGCAGTAAGCGGAGCAAAGAACGCGGCACTGGCTATTATGCCCGCGGCTCTGTTAAATGCAGGAGAGAATGTTTTATATAACACTCCTGAAGTCAACGATGTCTATACGATGATCAAGCTTCTGAACAACCTGGGAGTTGAGACTGAGTTTAAGGATTTTACATTAAGATTCGATACGTCAAACATTACAAGCCAGACAGCTCCTTATGAGCACGTAAAGAAAATGAGAGCATCGGTTTACGTTTTAGGCCCACTTTTATCGCGATTCGGGTATGCCAAGGTATCTCTTCCCGGAGGGTGCGCCTGGGGTCCGAGGCCTATAAATCTGCATCTTGAAGGCTTAAAGAAAATGGGAGCCGATATTGAGCTTGACGGCGGCTATATTATTGCAAAGGCCGATAAGCTTAAAGGCGCCAGGATCCATTTTGACGTGTCTTCCGTTGGGGCTACAGGAAACCTTATGATGGCTGCAACGCTGGCCAAAGGGACCACAATAATTACGAACGCGGCAATTGAACCTGAAATTACTGTCCTGGCAGAATACCTGGTCAAGATGGGTGCCAGGATAAACGGCATCAACACTTCAGTAATGGAAATTGAGGGCGTTGACGAGCTTAAGGCAGCTGAGACAACAAATATACCGGACAGGATTGAGGCCGGTACACTTCTTATTGCAGGCGCAATTACGCGCGGGAAAGTGGAGCTTGAGAACGTTACCCCTGGTCACCTGGATGCTGTATTAGTAAAGCTGGAAGATTCCGGGGCAAATCTCACGGTTGATAAATCATGCATTAAACTTGATGCTACAAACTTGAATGATATAAAGCCTGTTGAAGTTGCAACTTCCATTTACCCGGGATTTCCAACAGACATGCAGGCGCAGTGGACAGCATTTATGGCTTTGGCCGACGGGGTTTCAACGGTTACCGATTCAATATATCTTGACCGCTTCAAGCACGTGCCGGAGTTAAACCGTCTGGGTGCAAATATTGAGATCAGGGAAAACAGCGTTGTAATTAAAGGTGTGAAAAAGCTTAAGGGTGCAAAGGTAATGTCGACCGACCTTAGGGCCAGCGCTTCATTGGTTCTTGCGGGCCTTGCCGCTGAGGGAGAAACCGAAGTGCTCAGAATCTATCACCTGGACAGAGGCTATCAGAGAATTGAAGAAAAACTGATCTCAATGGGTGCCCGTATAGAAAGGGTTGCCGGGGCGGAATATTAAACCTTAATTGATGAAAGCCATATTCAAACAGAAAATACTGACTTTTGAACTTTTACTGCTGCTAATAGGCAACATAGTACTTCTGAATCTGCCCCTTACTAATCTTTTAGGGTATGAGTATTCCGCCATAAACGGAATACTCATTACTTTATTTAGCGGCATACTTGCAATCTCGCTTCTTAAGAAGGGTGCCGTTGAAAAAGACGCGGCCATTTTCCTCAGGGAACTCTTTCCAAGCATACTTCTTATATTTCTACTTCCTCTTGCAATGGGACTAATTGCAGCGCTTTTTACAAAAAACTGTTCTTTAATCCAGGGGGTATTTTATTACCTGGTCTTTACCATGCCGGCTTCAGCAGTCGGGAGCTCACTTGGGGTAATCTGTTATCCTGTGTCAAAAAAGTACAGCTATATCATTTTTACGGCTCTTTTTCTTATAATTTTATTTCTGCCTGTTTTATATATCTATTTTAATCCCCAGATATATTTTTATAATCCAATTATAGGGTATTACCCGGGTACAATTTACGACGAGGCGGTAAAGATTGATTTTAAGCTCATAATCTACAGACTGCTGAACATATTATATTTTGCCTCCGCAGCCTGTGCGGCACTAAGGCTTATAAGGAAAAAGGATATTAAGGCTGGCCGCAAGGCAGCGTTCTATGCTGTTACTTTACTTACAGCGGTGTTATTTATCCTTTCCGGCGACTCTTTGGGATATTCAACTACTAAGTCCAGGCTTATCCGTGAGCTATCCGGGCACGCCAGCTCCGAGCACTTTGAAATATATTACGACACCAGAATTGAGGCTAAAGCCGTCAAGAATATCCTTCTTCACAACGAATATTATTTTGAAGAGATATCAGAGGCTCTTAAGGTAAAGCCTTCAAAGAAGGTGACAACGTTTTTGTTCTATGATTCAGAAGAAAAAAAAGATCTCTTCGGCAGTGCAAATGCCGACGTGGCAAAGCCGTGGCTTTACCAGTTATACATAAATTACGGCAATTATGAACGCACACTTCAGCATGAAATAGTGCACTGCATTTCTTCGGAATTTGGTGTTACGCCCTTTAAGATCTCTTATGGATTTAACCCATCTTTGCTTGAGGGGCTGGCTGTAGCGCTTGAGGACGAAAGTGACGGGCATACGGTTCACTATATGGCTTCACTTGCATATAACAATAACTTTAAGTTTCCGATAGAAAGACTGTTTCAGGGTCTTAATTTTTTCGGTGAACTCTCCTCGCTTTCGTACATATACTCGGGCTCTTTTATCAGGTTCCTCATAGATAAGTACGGAATAGATAAGTTTAAGGAGATCTATAAGGGAGGTGATTACCAGGAGGTTTACCGCAGGCCATTAAGCAGCCTGACTTCTGAGTACTACGCTTTTATTTCCTTATACAGCCCTAAAGGGAGCCCTGAGGAAGCGGAATATTATTACGGGCGAAAGCCTATATTTAAGAAAGTCTGTGCAAGATTTCTGGCTGAAAACATAGAGCGCGCCTGGGATATGTACAACGCGGGCAGGTATGCTGAGGCGGGGAATTTTTTCTGGAGGCTTCTTAAATATTCGGAATCCTACCAGGCGCTTTTAGGATATGTAATGAGCCTAAAGAAACTGGATAAGCCAGAGGCGGCACTGGACGTACTAAAGGAGAATCTGGATAAGTACAATAAGACCTCATACTTCTACAACCTGGAGCTCATGGCGGCAGATTTATATGCAATAAATAAGAATTTTGAGGAAGCCCGTGCCATGTACCTAAAGCTTTTGGGGCAGAAGGCCTCAAGGGAGTATGACTATTTAAGCCAGGTTAGGCTTGAATTGTTAAAGGACACCTCACTGACTTTAAGATATCTTTCAGGCAGCGACTTTGACAAGTATACTATATTAAAGAAGATGAACAGTGACTCAATTAGTTATTCAGCAATACCCGTTATAAGTGACCTTTCTGAAAGGCTTAAGGAAAATTACAGCACTTTTATGGGGCAGTGGACGGGCAGGATCAGTGTCGGGAGCTTCCAGTCGAGCTATGCGGCCTTCAGGCTTTCAGGCTATGCCTTAAATAACATGGAATTTCAGGACGCCCGGAGGCTAATGGTTATGGCATTAAGCTACAAAGGCGATAATGACTACCAGGAGGTGCTGCGTCCGGGGCTGAAAAAGTTGAACTGGTTCATTAATTTTGGAGAAATGACACTCTCAAAGGCAAAATGGCAGTAAATTTTGAAATTGATGCTGTTTAAGGAAGCTTTTTTTCGTTAACTTTATATTTTTAAGATTGACCCTTTATTATGGAATTTAAGTCTCATTTACTGGAAAACCCTTTATTTGAAACAGCCTCAGAAGCTGCCGGCAAGCTGGGCTTTAAGCTTTACATTGTGGGCGGGTATGTACGTGACCTGGTGCTTCAAAGGCCTAGAAGTGAAATAGATTTTCTTGTCGTTGGAAGCGGCACCGAATACGCTTCGGCCCTGGCAAAAGAGCTGAAAGTAAGTAAAATAGCGGTTTACAAGAACTTTGGAACGGCACACTTCAGGTATGGGGAGCTGGACCTGGAATTTGTAGGAGCCCGGAGGGAATCCTACAACAGGATGAGCCGCAAGCCTGTAGTTGAAGAGGGGACTTTTGAAGACGACATCAAGCGCAGGGATTTTACCATAAATACTCTTGTCATTTCATTAAACAGTGAAGATTTCGGAAGTCTGCTGGATACATTTGAGGGGCTTAAGGATATAGAAAAGAGGGTAATCAAAACCCCACTCGACCCATTTGTAACCTTCAGCGATGATCCTTTAAGGATAATGCGGGCCGTAAGGTTTGCCAGTCAACTGAATTTTGAGCTTGATGAAACGACCTACAAGGCAGCAGGTGAAATGGCCTCGAGGCTTCAGATCATCTCGCAGGAGAGGATAACGGATGAATTCCTGAAAATCCTGATGTCCCCGAAGCCCTCGGTAGGCTTAAAGCTTCTTTACGAGACTGGGATAATGAGGATAATTTTTCCTGAGATTGCCAATTTGGCCGGGGTTGACCAGAGGAAAGATTACCACCACAAGGATGTTTTTCTGCATACCTGCACGGTAGTAGATAATATTTCAGAGATGACAGATAACGTCTGGCTCCGTTTTGCCGCACTTTTGCACGACGTTGCAAAGCCGCAGACGAAAAAGTTTATTGAAGGCACAGGCTGGACATTCCACGGGCACGAGGAGGCAGGGGCCAGGATGATGGAGGAAATATTCCACCGCATGAGGCTTCCTTTGACAAAGCTTGAGTATGTAACCAAGCTTATCAGGCTGCACCTGAGGCCGATTGCGCTTGTAGACGAGGAAGTGACAGATTCCGCCATAAGGAGGCTTATTGTGGCTGCCGGGGATGACCTGGAGGATCTGATTACCTTATGCCGCGCGGACATTACGAGCAAGAACATAAAAAAAGTCTCCAGGTATCTTGCGAACTATGAGAAAGTAATGAATAAGGTCCGGGATGTTCGGGAAAAAGACAGATTAAGAGCCTTCCAGTCGCCTGTCCGCGGCGAGGAAATAATGCAGATATGCAACCTGAAGCCTTCAAAGAAAGTAGGGGAGCTAAAGAAGGCCATTGAAGACGCGATTCTTGACGGTAAGATAGGAAATAATTACCAGGAAGCATATGATTACCTCATGAAAATAAAAGAGGAGTTCCTGAAACAGTAACTATTTCCCGTTTTTTTGAGCCTTTTGAGGCTTCACGGGTTCAAATGAATCCTTTCCATTCTTTTAAGGGGCCGGCCCCGATTTTTTTTATAGACCTATGTAACTTTTCATCTTTTCAGTTCGTCCAAATATACGAGATTGCAAAATTTGTTTAATTGCTTCATTTGGGGGATTCAAATCCTTCAAAATGCAAACTTTTTCGGGATTAACTATTTTTCACGCCGATACATAACAGGAGTAAATAATGCGCTTTTATATCTCATTGTTGATGATATTTCTTCTTTCCATTAATGCAAAGGCACAGCAGAGTTTAACTTTGGATGATGCCGTTAAAATAGCGCTGCAGAAGAATACTACATTAGCAAAAAATGTTGTAAGCCTGAAGTCCAACGAATCGAACCTAAAGGCAGCCTATGGGCAGCTTTTGCCGAGCCTTGGTGCCTCAGGAAGCTGGAGGTGGGACAGGTCAGAGGGTCCGGGGGGAACATTTGTTCAGGGAGGTACACTGGTTTTCAGGTCGGGCAACCAGGAAAGCCGTGCCTACACGGCAGGGGCACAGACGCAGTGGACCTTGTTTGACGGTCTGGCAAACTTTGCCACAATTTCGCAGAGAGAAAACGACCTTGAGGCTGCCCGCCTGTCTTTGGAGAGGGTAAAGCAGGATATCGTTTTTAATACAATTGCCGACTATTACCTGGTCTTAAATGCAAAGCAGGTCTTAAAGGTCAGGGAAGATGATTTGGCTTACAACAAGAAAAACCTTGAGATTTTTACAGAAAGGAACCAGCTTGGTGCTGTTACGCTGGCTGACGTCTATGCCCAGCAGGTAAACGTAGGAAATTCAGAACTGGCTTTAATTCAGGCTAAAAATGACCTGGATACGTATCAGAGCCAGCTTATGACATACTTAGGGCTGGATGTGATGTCGGAGATTAACATATCTGACCCGATTGAAACCGACACTACGAGGGTTTTAGAAGGCGAGCAGTTCTTAAACCAGTACAGCAACATCAGGGCTGCAGTTGAAGATGCCCTAAATAATAGGCTGGATTATAAGAGCGCACAATATAGATTAGAGAGTGCAAACAACGGAATTACAATAGCAAAAGGGTATTATTATCCACAGCTGTCGAACAATAATTCATTCGGATCAACGGCCGGATCGATGAGTGAGCTTTTTAAGAGCAGGGGGTATTCGGTTGGACTGACTTTAAGCCTTCCTATATTTTCCGGATGGGCCACTGAAAACAATGTCGAGTATTCGAAGGTTCAGGCAAAGACGAGGGAAATTGAATTAACAGAGCTGGAGCGCCAGATAAAAATTGATCTGAAGAAAACATACCTGGATTTTCAGGCGGCACAGAAAAGGCTGGAAGTGAGCGCCAAGAACGTCCTTTCTGCACAGCAGAACCGCCAGATTGAACAGGAAAAGTACAACATAGGATCAGGTACATTTGTCAACCTTCTGCTTGCAAGCTCAAACTATACACTTGCTCTGCAGACGAACATCAATAACAGGTTTGATTTCTACAGGCTGAAATCACAGCTGGAATACTATTTGGGTATATTAGATTATAAAAAATTTGAATAATTTATTGCAAGGGAGATAATTCAATGGCAAACGGAAACAAAAAGAAATCCAGGAAGAAAATTTATATTTTCAGCGGAATAGGGCTCATGGTGACTGTCCTGGTCTTACTGCTCGTCTTCAGCGGTAACAAAGAGCAGATCATTCCCGTACAGACAGAATCTGTACAGAAAAGAAATATTACACAGAGGGTATCTGCCACAGGAAAAATTAACCCTGAGTACCAGGTAATAATAACTCCCGAAGTAACCGGAGAGATTGTTGAACTTCCTGTGAAGGAAGGTGACATTGTAAGGAAAGGTCAGCTGCTTATAAAAATAAAGCCTGATACATACATGGCAGCGCGCGACAGGGCAGCCGCAACGCTTGAAAGCGCAAAGGCCGGGCTGCAGAGGAGCAAGGCGGTCTTAGACAAGGTAGCTGCTGATTATAAGAGAATTCAGGAGCTCTACAGGAAGAAGCTTTCAAGTGACGCCGAGCTGGAGCAGTCAAAGTCAAATTTCCTGAGCGCACAGAGCGATTTCGATTCACAGAAGTCATCTGTAGCCCAGTTCCAGGCAGCTCTCAAGGAAGCACAGGAGAACCTATACAAGACGACTATTTATTCTCCGATGAACGGCACCATTAGCCAGCTCAACGTTGAGCTTGGTGAAAGGGTGCTTGGTTCGGGCTTCAGCCAGGGTACAAACATCATGACGGTTGCCGACCTCTCGAAGATGGAAGCAACGGTTGAAGTTGATGAAAACGACGTGGTGCTGGTTTCGCTCGGCGACACTGCAAAGATTCAGATAGATGCCTTTGGAAACAAAGAGTTCAAGGGAGTTGTCTCACAGATAGGCAACAGCGCAAAGACAACGGCTGAAGGCACGCAGCAGGAAGTGGTAAACTTTGAAATAAAGATCAGGCTTACCGATACCGACAACAGCATCAGGCCCGGAATGTCTTGCAACTCAGACATTGAAACCGAAACAAAGAATAATGTACTTTCCGTTCCGATTCAGAGCGTAACAGCCAGGGGCAACAAGGCTCCTGAAGTGAAGAAAGAGGGTGAAGACAGCGGCCCCATCCAGGTTAAGAACGATAAGATCAAGGACAAGAAGCCGAAGGAAGTTGTATTTGTAATTGAAAACAACAAGGCCAAGATGAAAGAGGTTAAGACCGGTATAAGCGACGACAACTACATTGAAATCATAAGCGGACTTACCGGCAATGAAAAGGTTGTAAGCGGTTCATACAGGGCCATTTCACGCGAACTGGCAGAGAATTCAAACGTAAGGGTTGAAGGCGCAGGCAAAGGCGCTAAATAAATAAAGCAATTAAAGAATCGGATATAAAATGAATATAATAAACATTGAACATATCAGCAAAGTATATCAGGTTGGTACAGAAGAAGTTCATGCTATAAGGGATATATCGATAAAGATAGACAAGAATGAATATGTAGCCATAATGGGCCCTTCGGGGTCAGGCAAATCGACTTTGATGAATATGCTGGGATGCCTGGATACGCCGACAAGCGGCATATATGATTTCAAGGGAGTTAACGTAAGCCAGATGACAGACAACGACCTGGCAAAGGTGAGAAACAGGGAGATCGGTTTTGTCTTCCAGACATTCAACCTTCTTCCCAGGTCCGATGCGCTTCATAACGTTGAACTTCCGCTCATCTATGCCGGGGTTCCCTCACAGGAAAGAAAGGAAAGGGCAAAAGAGGCACTCATCAATGTGGGCCTTGAGGACAGAATCCACCACAAGCCGAACGAGCTCTCGGGCGGACAAAGGCAGAGGGTAGCTATTGCGCGCGCACTGGTGACAAAGCCTGCAATCATACTGGCCGACGAGCCTACGGGCAACCTGGATTCAAAGACAGGTGAAGACATCATGACCTTGTTCAATGAAATTTATCTGCAGGGTAATACAATTATTCTTGTAACGCATGAGGAATACATTGCAGAGCATGCCGCAAGAATTATCAGGATCAAGGACGGTTTAATTGAACGTGACGAGCCCGTAAAGAACAGGTACATACCGAACGGGCGTAAATTTACTGTCAACCAATAAAAGAAAGCAAAGAAGCGATATGAAGAATTTTTTGTTCGAACTAAAAGAGGGGCTTTCGATTTCATACAGGGCAATTAAGGCCAATAAGATCCGTTCTGCCTTGACGGCAATAGGGATCTTTATTGGTGTAACCTCGGTTGTCCTGATGTCAACTGCTATTAAGGGGATAGATACATCATTCCAGAATGGCATCAGCGCTCTTGGTTCAGATAACCTTTATATCGATAAATGGAAGTGGTTCCAGGATGAGGAGTGGTGGAAGACCAGGAACAGGCGGAATATTACGATGGAGGATTTTGCCAAGTACAAGGAAATGGCAAAGCTCCCCGTAGCTATTGCGCCGCAGGTCTGGACGGCTCAAACGCTGAAAAGCGGCGCAATTACAACCGAGTCCACCATTTTGACCGGAACCACAAATGATTATCTGGGTACAACGAACTTTACTTTCAGCCAGGGAAGGTTCTTTAACGACGTTGAAAGCCGCGGGAACAGGAACGTTGTGGTTCTGGGAAGTGACGTTGCGAAGATCCTTTTCCCCAGGGGTGATGCCATTGATCAGACAATAAAGATCAAAGGGCAGAAGTTCAAAGTAATTGGAGTGCTTGCCGAGCAGGGGAGCTTCATGCTTGGAAGCATGAATCCGGATAAGCAGGTGTACCTTCCGATCGGGAACGTTTTCAAGTATTTTCAGAGTGAGCACTTCAGGAGCGTGACAATTGTAGCCCGCGTGGCAAATACGGCGATGATAGAAAAGACGGTTGAGGAAGCCCAGGGGATAATGAGGAAGGTAAGAGGCCTGGCATATCACCAGGAAGACGACTTTTCAATTAATCAGCAGCAGGGCCTGACCAAGATATACGACAGCACGGTTGGTATAATACAGATTGTAGGGCTCATAATTACGGGGCTTGCGCTTTTTGTTGGCGCAATAGGAATTATGAACATCATGTTTGTTTCTGTAAAGGAAAGAACCAAGGAAATTGGTATCCGTAAGGCAATAGGGGCCAAAAAAAGGACGATACTGGGGCAGTTTATAACTGAAGCCGTAGTGCTCTGCCTTTTAGGCGGTCTGATAGGCCTTATAGGAGCCGTTATTTTGAGTAAAATAATAAACCAGTTTCTGCCTACTTCCTTTCAGGCCGATGCAGTCGTTCTTGCAATAGGTATTTCACTAATTACAGGGGTAATTTCAGGTTTCGCGCCCGCGTATTCTGCCGCGAAGATGGATCCTGTGGAAGCATTGAGGTATGAATAATGAAGATCAAGGAAGTATTTCTCGTTGCATTCAATGCCTTAAAGGTAAATAAGTTAAGGTCGTTTCTAACAATACTCGGCATTGTGGTAGGTATATTTTCCATAATTTCCATAAGCACGGTTATAGCAATGCTGCAGAACAGCATTGAAGAAGGCACTTCCATGCTGGGGCAGAATACATTCCAGATACAAAAGTTTCCGGCCATGCAGGAAGGTGGCCCGGGTTCGCGTGATAAATTCAGGAACAGGAAGGATCTTACGCTTGAGGAGTATTACAGACTTAAGGATCTTCTGACAATAGCTGAGTACGTGGGAGCTGAGCAGTGGAATTTCGGGAAGATAGTTAAGTACGAAAGTATTGAGACAAATCCCAACGTACAGATCTCCGGAATTACACCCGAGGCTCAGCCGAACAACAAGTGGGTTGTTGAGGATGGAAGGGCAATAAACAACTCCGACGTTGAGCACTACAGCCGCGTTTGTGTAGTTGGTAAAGACGTCGCAAAAAAGATTTTCACGTCTGTCGATCCGATCGGGCAGTATATAAGAGTTGACGGGAAGAAGCTCCAGGTAATAGGGGTTTATGAATCGCAGGGTGAGATGTTCGGACAGAGCCGCGACAACTTTGTTGTAATGCCTATAACGGCATACCAGAGTTTTTACGGAAAGACAAATAACAGCATCAACATTACAGTCATGTCGCGCGGAAAGGATACATACGACCAGACGATTGAATCGGCAGTAGGCTACATGCGCACGATAAGGAAGGTAGGGGCAGGAGAAGAGAACGATTTTGAAATATTCTCGAACGAGACCGTAATGCAGACTATTAACGGCATTAAGCAGGGGGCCGAGATAGGGGCAATGGTAATTGCCGCAATTGCGCTTCTTGCTGCAGGCGTGGGCATTATGAATATTATGCTTGTGAGCGTGACTGAAAGGACGAGAGAGATCGGGGTCAGAAAAGCCATCGGGGCGCAGAAGAAAAATATACTGATACAGTTTTTATTTGAAGCTGTTGTCTTGTCCGTCTCCGGAGGCATAATAGGAATTCTGTTCGGAGTCGGGATAGGCAACCTTGCCGGGCTCCTCTTAAAGGCGACGCCGACTTTTCCAATCATGTCTGTACTGACAGGTGTAATAGTATGTCTTGCCATCGGAATAACATTTGGGACTTATCCAGCCTACAAAGCCGCAAATTTAGACCCTATTGAGGCACTGAGATACGAATAATGGCTGCCTGGTAATTTAAGTATGCACACAAAAAAGAGGTAAAGCACTTTTAGCGGTGCTTTACCTTGTCTTTTTCATGAAACATAATAGTTTTGTTTTTTCAGGGCAAAACTATATTTTAAGACCGATATTTACAACTAACATTAAAATAAGCAGATCTATTTATGTTTAAGCACTTTCTGGTGGATGTAAAAGAGGGTGTAATTATTTCCCTCAGAGCAATCAGAGCGAACAAGATGCGCTCAATTTTGACTACTCTGGGAATTGTAATAGGCATTTTCGCTGTAACAATTATGTCCACAGCAATTACAGGCTTAAAGAATTCCTTTATACAGTCGATTGCTTCAATAGGCTCTGACGTCCTTTTTGTGGAGAAATTCGAATGGTTCAGCGGCGAGGACTGGCACCTGCAGAGAAACAGGCGGGATATTACAATGGACCAGTACGAAAAGCTAAAGGCGCAGCTGGCATCGGTTCCTTCGGTTGAAGTAGTTGTTCCAAACCTGAGAAGCTTCGGGGCAACGGCCAAATACAAGGAAAAGAGCGCAACAACAACTATCATCTGGGGCACTACGGCCGATTACATAAAAACCACCGGAACCTTTCCAGCTACGGGAAGATTTATGACAGACTTTGAGGAGAAGTCAAATCACGAAGTCTGCATTATTGGGCAGGACATTGTGGACAACCTGTTCCCAAATGAAGATCCGATAAATAAAATGATAAAACTAAACGGAATCCCCTTAAGGGTAATAGGTGTGCTGGAAAAGCAGGGAAGCGGATTTTTAGGTTCCTTCAGCATGGACGGGCAGGTAATTATGCCGATCGGAGTCTTCAAGAAAGCCTTCGGACCCAGGAGGGACTCCTTCAGGATTAACGTAAAGGTTAAAGACATAAACAAAATGCCCGAAGTTAAGGAAGAGATCCGGGATATTATGCGCGCAATAAGAAAAGTCCCCTCCAACAAAACTGATGACTTTGCAATCAACCAGCAGGAAGCCTTTACGCAGATGTACGACAAGATAATCGGTACGGTTGCAATTGCAGGGCTTGTAATAACGGCTTTGTCGCTTTTTGTCGGTGCAATTGGAATTATGAACATTATGTTCGTTTCAGTCAAGGAAAGGACCAAGGAGATAGGTATAAGAAAAGCCATAGGGGCCAAGACGTGGTCCATTCTTCTGCAGTTCCTTGCCGAAGCCGCAATCATATGCATGATAGGAGGAGCCATAGGGATTATTCTGGCTTTTCCTGTAAGCCTTATAATTAATCAGTTTATTCCGACCTCAATGCCTTTGAACATTGTGCTGATATCGTTTTTCATTGCCGCACTGGTTGGAGTAGTATCGGGATTCCTGCCTGCCTACAAGGCTTCCAAGATGAATCCTGTTGAAGCTTTAAGATATGAATAATGAGGGGGAAAGTTGGTACAGATATATGAAAGCATAATAATGGCGTTAAACTCTCTCAGGAGCAACAAAACCCGTTCTATTCTGACGCTGGTTGGAATAGCCATAGGGCTTTTCTCGATCATAATTGTTATGACTGCAATTTCAGCCATTCAAGGGACGTTTGAAGACGCCTTTAACGACATAGGGACAAACAATATCATAGTGCAGAAGTATCCTGCCATACAGACCGGGCACGGCGCCTGGATGAAGTACCGCAACAGGAAGGACCTGACGGTAGAGCAGGGGGAGAAGTTAAAAGAAATGACCAATCTTCCGGTTGCAGTAGGAATTTCCCTAGGGCAGGGAAGCCGCATGGTAAAGTATAACAAAGAGGCTACAAACCCTAATGTTTACATGGTGGGCGTTAACAATGACGAGTTTACGACTTCGAGCTATGTAATTGACGACGGGCGCGGTTTTTCAAGGCAGGATATGCTTTACGCCAGAAACGTATGCGTTATCGGTAACGATATCGTAAAGAAACTCTTTAAGTCGATTGACCCCATAGGACAGAAAGTTACTGTGGATAACATGAGGCTTGAGGTGATAGGGCGCTTTAAGGAAAAAGGGAGCGTGCTGGGTCAAAGCCAGGATAACTTCCTTATTATTCCGATTTCTGTATTTACGAAGTATTACGGCGACAGGTCATCGGCCGAGTTTAATATACAGGCTCCCGACAACAAGCGCTACCAGGCTACCATGGATCAGGTGATCGGGGCGCTCAGGACAATCCGCAAGGTATCACCGGGAGAAGAAAATGATTTTGAAATTGTAACAAACAGCCAGCTGATCTCGCAGTTTAATGACATCACGAAGTATTTCAGGGTCGGCGCCGGAGTTGTGGCCTTTATAGCACTTGTTGCAGCAGGAATAGGCATTATGAACATTATGCTTGTAAGCGTGACCGAAAGGACAAGAGAGATCGGTATACGCAAGGCTATAGGGGCTCAGAAAAATACTATCCGGTTTCAGTTCCTTGCAGAGGCAACGGTTTTAAGTCTTTTAGGCGGAATCTCCGGCATAATTCTGGGGCTCATAGGGGGTAATATAATTGCAGTTCTTCTTAAGGCATCAGTTGTTGTTCCCGTCTTCTGGATTGCTGTAGGGCTTATTGTTACCTCTGCCGTAGGCCTCGTCTTCGGGGTTTACCCTGCTATAAAAGCATCAAACTTAGATCCTATTGAAGCTCTGAGGTACGAGTAAGAAACTCCCGTATTCCCTCATTTCTAATAAACATCTTAAAAATTTAATAATGCCTGATCTGGGTCACAAGACCCGGTAGGGCATTTTTTTATGCCTACCTTTCTTTTTATACTATATATATGAATAGTATATGGGACCATAATTAAGACCGTATAATCATTCCTTAAAACCAGCTTTCTTTCAATGATGCCAATGAAACAGAGGGGTAAACGTGAATACAAAGAGATACGATGTCCTATATAGACTTTCATATGTTTTTCTTCCAGCAATCTTGTCTGTAGTGGTTTTATTAAGCAGCGGATCAGCTTATGCGCAAAGGGGTAGTCTTTCGGGAATAATCCGCGATTCAGTTACATTAAAGCCCATTACAGGTGCCACCATAGAACTGAACGAGAACTACATTGCCTACAGCAGCGACAAGGGTGAGTATGCGCTGATTAATATCCCGAAAGGGAGCTACAGGGTAATTATAACTGCTGCGGGGTACAAGACGCAAGTCTGGGAACATTTCAGCCTTACGGCTTCAGACCTGGTGCAGAACTTTTTCCTTACCGAAAGGCTGGCAGAAATTCCCGGTGTAACCATTAAGCCCAGATATTTCCAGAAAGACATGAATGAGTTTGTGGGATCTGTTAAATTCAACAATGAGGAAGTAAAAAGGATTTCCGGGAATTTTGACGACATTGTAAGGAGCCTTGCAATTTTTCCCGGCGTGGCGCAGGCAGACAACTACAGAAACGACCTTGTTGTAAGGGGAGGCAGCCCGGCCGAGAACCTTTATACTGTTGACGGCATTATTCTGCCAAACATCAATCACTTTGGAAACCAGGGCTTTTCGGGGGGAGTGATGAGCTTTATAAACATGGATTTTGTAAGCTCAACCTCATTTTCTTCGGGAGGCTTTCCGATTTCCTTCGGAGATAAGATCTCCAGTGTCACACAGGTAAACTTGCGGGAGGGAAGAAACGACAGAATTGGCGGAAAGGCGGTTTTGTCAGCAACGCAGTTCGCACTCAGCATGGAGGGGCCGGTAAATGAAAAATCCACATTTATCCTTTCGGCCAGAAGGAGCTACCTCGACTTTATCTTCCGGGCCTCAGGTTTTTCTTTTGCTCCTGAGTACTACGACTTTTTTGCAAAGACAAACACAAAACTTAACAATTTCAGCCAGCTCTCATTCCTGTTTTTCGGTGTAATTGACCGTGTGAAGTTTTTTAACATAGCCGGAAACCTGAGGGATGAAAATCCACGTGCAATGGGAAGCCATCAGAACAACTACATAGGTGCGGCAACATTTAAGAGCATTTTCAGCAAAGGGTACTTTAACCTCAGCTACAGCAGTATTCATTTTGGATATGAAACCGTTCCGAACAATATATTTGAATACAGGTCCACTGAGGAAGAAAATACGATAAAAGGGGATTTTGTGCTGAACTTTTCGCCTGAAGACGAGCTGGACTTCGGGACGCTGGCCAAGCTGGTAAATTTTGACGCAAACGTAAAGCTAAGAGACTATTTAACGTCTTTCGATGAGACGCTGGCAACAGAAGGAATAGATATCCGGAAGGAATATATGAAAGGGGGGATATATGCCCAGTACAGCCACCGTTTCTGGAACAAGCTGAAGCTTGGAGCAGGTCTGAGGGCTGACTTTTATGATTCAGGAAGGGAGGACAACACACTTTCTCCCAGGTTTTTTACACAGTTGTCGCTTTCAAGATCAACAAACATGAACTTCAGCGCCGGGGTCTTCCGTCAGACGCCAAATGACCTGTGGAATTCAATTAACCCCGCAAACGAAAGGCTAAAGAGTTTCAGGAGCGATCAGCTTACAATAGGGATTGACCAGAGTTTGTCTGAGGATACGAAACTGACGCTTGAAGGCTTTTATAAAACCTACCAGGGTTATCCTGTAAGCGTAGAGAGGCCGTATCTGGTGATGTCTAACACCGGGGCAGGCTTTGCCGGGATTGACGATAACTTTGCATCCTTCGGGCTCGATTCCCTTGTCAACCTGGGAAAAGGATGGGTTAAAGGGGTGGAATTCTCAATTCAGAAAAGGTTTTCAGAAAGCCCTTTCTGGGGGGCGTTAAACATCACGTGGAGCAAGGCCACTTTCGAGGGGCTGGATAACATTGAGCGCCTGGGAAGCTACGACCAGACCTGGATTATACACATGGCACTGGGATACATCTTTGACGAGAAATGGGAGGTGGATCTTAAGTTCCGCTTTGCAAGCGGCATGCCCTACACCCCGTTCAGCAGCGACGGGAAACAGGACGCTACGCTTTATAACACCGTGCGCATGGAGGAGCAGCACAGCCTTGATGTGAGGCTGGACAGGAAATGGGATTTAGGCGGATGGAAACTAAGGACTTACCTCGACATACAAAACCTGTACAATCATAAAGCCCGGAGCATGATCCGGTGGGAGAAAGCTGAAAACCGGATAGCCAACGACCCGATACTTGGCATTGTCCCTTCGATAGGCATATGCCTTGAACTATAGTCCTGTTATGCATAAATCCAAAAAATGGGGAATTCAGCCTGATTTTTGCCTTTTAGGGTAAATCTTTCACTTTTGACTTTTGGATCAGGGCTCCTTAGATTTATGCATCAAAAATTCAAGTTTACTATTGAAGCTTATCCTTAAATATCTCTTTTTCCTACTAATTTTAATCTGTCATGGCGGCAGTAAGCTTTTCGCGCAGGAAAATTATTCCACTTATGTTGTTACTGATACAATTCAGGTCAACTTAAAGAATATTTATCCTCTTTCACAGTTAAGTATTGTTCCTTTCAGCGAGCAGGTAAAGTTTAAGGGGAAAATTTTAAGGCCCGGGGAGTACCAGGTTTCTTATCCGAAGGCTTATGTCATCTTGTCCGACTCAGTTAAGGCTTCAGTGCTTGACACACTCATTATTACATACAGGAGCTACAGGACGGCGCTTCAGAAGGAGTATAAAAGAAGGATTCTGGAGACCAGGGTTGAAAAAGACTCACGTGACACGCTGAGGGTACTGAAGACTGAAAACGCGCCCTTCAGCCCGGAGTCCATTTTCGGCAAGGATCTTCAGAAAAGCGGGACACTGGTAAGAGGTTTTACCGTTGGTACAACCAGGGATATGACCTTAAACAGCGGCCTGAGGCTCCAGATGTCGGGGAAACTCTCAGAAAACATTGAAATTGTTGCAGCTTTGTCGGATGAGAACATTCCGATTCAGCCCGAGGGGAATACAGAAAGGCTGGATGAACTGGATAAGGTATTCATTGAGCTCAGGCATCCTAATGCCACGGGTACCTTCGGCGACTATGACTTCCAGAGCAGGACTGGGGAATTCGGGGCTGTTACGAGGAAACTTCAGGGCTTAAAGTCGGAACTAAATTTTGAGAAGTACAAAGGCACTGTTGCCGTTGCAAACTCAAAAGGGAGGTTCAACTCGAACCAGTTCATTGGAAGTGAAGGGGTGCAGGGGCCTTACCAGCTCTCGGGCACAAACAATGAAAGGGATATTGTGGTAATAGCCGGGAGTGAAAGGGTTTATATTGACGGTGAGGCGATGAAAAGAGGGGAGAATAACGATTATACTATCGATTATTCGACAGCGCAGGTGACATTTACGCCCAAGAGGCTCATTACTTCGGAAAGCCGCATTGTAATTGATTTTGAGTATTCCGACAGGCGTTTTGCCAGGAGTTTCTTTGGAAGCAGCTTCCAAACCAGCCAGCTGGATAAAAAACTTAACCTCAGCCTGGGGTTCTTCAGGGAGGGGGACAACCAGGATGCCCCGATTGACGTTTCAATTTCAGATGCGGATAAGAGGATTCTTGAACTTGCTGGAGGCGACCGCCTAAAGGCTTCAAAGTCAGGCGTTCAGATGGCGCAGGCAGATTCACTTGGTAATATTAAAGGAACATATTCCAGCGTTGACACACTCGTTAACGGGTCGCCTTACACATATTACGTTTTTAACCCGGGATTGGGGCGATACAATGTAAACTTCAGCTATACGGGGCAGGGTAAGGGCGACTATGAAAAGGAAAGCCTAGGTAAATACAGGTTCGTAGGGGTCGGCCGCGGGGGGTATATGCCGATTATATTTCTTCCTATGCCGGAATTAAGGCAGACGGGAAACATGGTGCTTGAATATCTGCCATATAAAGACGTGAGCCTGAGCTTTGAAATCTCGGGAAGCCTTCTTAACCACAACCGGTTTTCTTCAGCTGACAGCAGCAACAACTTTGGTTCAGCCAGAAATATTTTCTTCCAGGCAAAGCCGAGGGATATTGAAATTTTTGGGACAAACCTGGGCAAGGCAGGCCTTAGCTACAAAGACAGGTTTATACAGAAGGACTTTTCGACTTTAGACCGCATAAATGAGGTGGAATTTAATCGTAATTATGACATACCGGAAGCCGCAAATAACAGGGACGAAGAGCTGAGGGAAGCCGGCTTAAAGTACCAGTATGGGAACAACCTGAACGCTGATTTTACATACGGGCACCTGAAAAGGGAGAACGTGCTTAGTTCAGACCGCTATTTAAGCAATTTCAGCCTGAGTGACAAGGAAAAGTACAATGCCGAGTATCAGCTGGATTACGTCAGTTCCAACAATCTCCTTACTACAAGCAGGTGGCTGAGGCAGAGAGCAAGTTCTTACCTGGTTTTGTGGAATAAGGTAAAGCCTTCAATTGAATTTACATCAGAAAACAAGAAAGACAATTCTGCCTCTGCCGATTCTCTTTTATTCGGAAGTACAAATTACACGGAAGTAAGCCCGGCACTGGAGTTTATGAACATCGGGGGCTTAAACTTCCAGACACAGTATTCGTTCAGAGTTGACTTAAGTCCTTTGGACGGCCAGATAATGCGGCAAGCCAAATCCTTTACGCAGTCGTATAACCTTAGTTACCGGGGTACAAAGGATTTCAACTCATCCATAAGCTTTGCAGTAAGGGATAAGAAGTATACGCCGCTTTTCAAGGGAAGAGGTTTTGCAGACAACCAGACGATATTAGTACGTTCACAGACCAGGTTAAGCCTTTGGAAGGAGTTCCTCTCGGGAGATCTGTTCTACGAAGGCTCAACCCAAAGGGCTTCCAGGCTGCAGAGGGTATTTGTAAAGGTGCCGCAGGGTACGGGAAGCTACAAGTACCTTGGGGACCTGAATCAGAACGGGATTGCCGATGAGGGGGAGTTTGAGCTTACGCTCTATGACGGGGATTATATTGTAACAACTCTTCCGACCGACCAGCTTTTTCCAGTAGTGGATCTGAAACTGAACTCAAGGTGGAAATTAAACTTCGGCCGCCTGTTAAATAAAAACACGCTTGCCGGGTTTTTCCTTAGGCCGGTTTCAAGTGAGACATTCCTAAGGATTGAGGAAAATTCTACAGAAACAGACTTTAAGAAGATATATCTTCTTCACTTTTCATCTTTTCTGAACGATTCAACTACGATCCGCGGAAGCAACCTCTTTCAGCAGGATTTCTTTCTCTTTGAAAACAGCAGTGAGCTTTCTTTCCGTTTCAGGTATATGCAGACAAAGAATCTCTATCAGTACAGCGGGGGCTTGGAAAGGGGCTATAACAGGGAAAGAAGCCTTAGAATGAGAATGAGGCTGATAGAGGAGGTAAGCAATGAGACGGATGTTGTAAACACGAGCGATAACCTGATTTCCATGGGGAGCTTCAACCGCTCGAGGATGCTTACGGGCAACAGCATAGCAACCGATTTTTCGTACAGGCCGATAAAGACGCTTGAGGCAGGTTTCAAGCTTACATTTGGGAGGACAGAGGACAATCTGCCGAAGAGCCCCACAGTTATAGATCAGAATTCCCAGGTCTTAAGGCTCACGCTTTCCTTTGCCGGGACTGGCAGAATGCGACTGGAGTTTGAGAGAAATGAGCTTCTGGCAAATACGCTTGCAAACTACATTCCCTTTGAGATGACGAAAGGAAATTTCATAGGGAAGAATTACTTCTGGCGTTTTAATATGGACTACCGTTTTACGGGCAACCTGCAGTCAACAATCGGTTATGACGGCCGCCAGCAGGGAAAAGGAAGGGTAGTCCATACGGCAAGAGCCGAGATAAGGGCATTCTTCTAGCAGGGCCCGTCCCCGGGGAATACAAAAGGCCCCTTATGGCTATCTTTGTACCTCTTATTGCACAATATATCCGCTTACTTACTTTCCCTTGTTAAGAAACGTTAAATAATTTATATCATCTCAACGCCAAATTTTCCAGGGCTGAATTTCCCAGGGCTAGACTTTCCGGATTCGTGTGAGTTTACGTGCGGAGCTGTGCCACCCTGGGGCAGGGCTCACGGAAGCAACAAGAAAAGCCGCATCACTACAATTGCACCTCTTTTTAATCGTTCTTCCTAAAGCGGGTGAATTTCAACAGACGGTCTCCCATCTCTAACACCTTAGCAGATTGCTTATCCAATAAAAATCCCATTTTCCTAAAGGAGGCTTATTATGAAAAGGTTTTTGGAGTGCCTGATACTCTTATTCTCCTTTGCCGGAGCGGTAATGGCACAAAGTCATTATGCAGGCATGCAAAGCCTCCTTATAGAGCAGTGGGGGAAATGTCAAAAAAAGGACCCGGGGGCTATAAGACCCGTAAGTCCGCCTGAAGTTAATCCTCTAAAGCTGCCGCAGGAGTATAGGGCCTTAAAAACGGGAAAGAGGGATTCAAGTTTCTACAGGCCTAAACTCGTTGTAATTGATGACTCGCTAAGACATACTTACACCTATGGCGAAGGCGGCAGCCTGGTTGCATTTCTTTCAGAAAGCAAGCCCTACGGGCACTGGGCAATTGTTGAAAGGCAGAGATACAGCTATGACAGCTTTGGGAATCTTCAGCAGGAACTCCGGGAAATCTGGAAAAACGAAGCCTGGGAAAACCAAAGACAGCTGACATATACTTATGACGACAAAGGAAACGTGCTTACATCTCTTTCTCAGCAGTGGAAAAACAATGCATGGGAAAATTCTTTCAGGACGTCATGCACTTATGACGGCAATGGGAACATGCTTACCTATGTTTCTGAGGAATGGATTGATGGAAACTGGATGGGCTACAGCAGATATACATATACGTACGACATTAAAAGCAATATGCTTTCTTACCTTTCGGAGGGGTGGAAAAACGGAAACTGGATTAACATAAGTTATTATACTTTTACCTATGACGCCAAGAGCTGCATGCTTACATATCTGATCCAGGAATACAGGAACTTCAGCTGGGAGAATGTAAACATGTACACCTACGAATATGATGCAGCAGGTAACGTGATCAGCTATGTATCCTCAGAATGGAAAAACAGCAGCTGGGAATTCGTAAACAGAAATTCCTATACTTATGAAAATTCCGGCAGGCTGGAAACCTTATTAAGCCAGCAATGGAAAAACGGCAGCTGGCTGGAAGCCTGGAAGATTACATACAGCTATGACGAATGGGGCAATATGCTCTCGGCTCTTACAGAAGAGTTTGAAAATAATGCATGGAGCCTTTACGGGAAGAATACTCGCGCATATGACCCCATGGGCAATATGACAACCGACCTCTGGGAGTACCGGCTTAATGATATATGGGTAAACTTCAGCGCATATAACTATGCTTATGACGCCAGCGGCAATGCCACGCATGGTGAATACTTAATGTGGGATTATACAGCCTGGAAGCTTTCAAAAGGCAGTCTTATCATGTACTACAACAAAAAACATGATAATATGACCTTTGAAGGGGCCTCTGTTGCCGAAGTCCAGTATAATTCCATTCTGGCAGGCATTGCAGGGGGAAAACTTTACTTTAGAGAGTTCAGCCTTTTGCAGAACTATCCTAATCCTTTCAATCCGGCAACTCAGATAAGCTACTCAATCGGGCATGAGAGCAAAGTAAAGTTATCGGTCTATGACATACTGGGAAGGGAAATTAAAGTACTGGAAAATTCTTTCAAGTCTGCGGGCAGCTACACCGCAGAGTTTGATGCAGGAAGTATGCCCAGCGGTGTTTATTTCTACAAACTGGAAGCAGGCGATTTTACGGGCGTTAAGAAGCTTATACTCATCAGGTAAGATAAAAAGAGTTAATGAAGCTTTTACTTAAAAAAAGGCCGCTTTAGATGCCGAAAGCAATCTCACATACATAAAGGTTAGTTTATACTTCCTTTATCCTTGACTTCATTTTGGGAAAAATATATAATTATTCAAACCTGAATTGAAGTCATTCTGAAGTCTGACTTATTTTATGTGAGGTTAGAGGCGGAGACGTACCACAAGAGGTCGCAGGACTTCTTTGCACTTTTCACTTCTCAAAATCCAAATTGCCGCTATTTATACGCCTTTCCTTATAATAACCAGAGATCAGTCACATAAAAAGCAAAAAAAAGCAGATTCTTCAGGAGATGTTCCGCTTTTATTTCCAGCAATTTAGCCAAAGAGGAGGTGGAATTGTGAGAATGCCGAAAAAGAGGATCATAGCCTTAGGCGTCCTGATCGTGTTTCTTTTACTGACTTTTTCCACTGAGTTAAATGACAATCAAAACCGTTCCCAAAAGACGCGGCCCGGAAAAGTAAAATCAACCTCCTCTCCAAAGGGAACGGTGGAACAAAAAAAAGGGCGGGCTGAATATTTTTTCATGATGCTAAGAGATCCTGCAACCAATCAGATACCGGGAGCCATAAGGCAGAGGGAGCTGGAATTTGCAAAAGTTCTGAAAAAAAATGCTGCCGGCCTTGGTAAGACGGCTCAGTTATTTAACTGGAAGGAGGCAGGGCCCAACGATGTAGGCGGAAGAACCAGGGCGCTGGCAATAGACGTGACAAACCCGAACACAATTCTAGCCGGAGGAGTTTCAGGCGGTATGTGGAAATCCACCGACAACGGTACTTCGTGGAAGATTAAAAGTACTGCCGAGCAGGTCTTAAGCGTTACCTCAATAGCACAGGACAGGCGTGCGGGCTATACCAATAACTGGTACTATGTGTGCGGAGAATATCCCTTTACTTCGGCCTGTGCGCCTTATGCAATGTTTTCGGGCACAGGGGTATATAAATCGACTGACAAGGGCGAAAGCTGGTTCGTGCTGGAGTCCACGAGGGACAATAACTTTACAGACTGGAATTATTTTGATTTTTGCATAAAGATAATAGTGACTCAAAAAGGGAACATTATTATAGCTACTGCGGGCTTCGGACTTTTGCGTTCAACAGATGGAGGAATTACGTTCTCCAGCATACTGGGAGGGCCGCGAGAGCATGAATACAGTGACGTGGCTGAAACACCAGGGGGAGTACTTGTTGCTGTGATTTCTTCGGGGTTTCTGGGAAGTGTTTCAAAGAATGAGCCGGGGGTATATCAGTCGACTGATGAAGGCTCAAGCTGGGTTAAAATTACTCCTTCCACATTTCCCTCCTCACACAGGCGCTCTGTGATAGCAGCAGCTCCATCAAACCCGGATATAATCTATATACTCACCGACACGGGGCAGACGGTTGACGGAAAAGATGACATGCGTTTTTATAAGATGAATCTTAAGACCGGGGCAAATGAAGACAGGTCAGGAAATCTGCCCGATTTCAACAAGGATTATAACGGGGTAATACTAACTCAGGGCTGCTACAATCTTACGCTTGGAGTAAAGCCTGATGATGAGAACCTGGTAATTATTGGGGCCACAAGTCTTTTCCGCACGATGAACGGCTTTGCATCAAAGCCTAACAACAGGAGGATACACTGGATCGGAGGGTATCATCAGATACCAAATGGCTGGATGTTTTATCCGGGGCTACATCCCGACATACACGCATTTGCATTCGATCCTGCGGATCCCAAAAAAGTCTGGGTGGGCCACGATGGAGGGCTCAGCTACACTTCAGATATAACCAATATTCTCTACGCGGAATTTTTCCCTTGGGAGAATAAGAACAACAGCTATAACGTTACGCAGTTTTATATGGTTACAATTTCCGAGCGGGCAAATGACAACAGAATAGTAGGCGGAACGCAGGATAACGGTTCGCCATATTTTACGTTTGACGGGAATGTTACTTCTAAATCAACAGATGAAAGCTCCGGCGACGGCAGCTGGGCATATCTGGGGAAAAAGTTCGCTTTTGTTTCTTCGCAGGAAGGGCGCCTGATCCGCTACCGCTATACAGCAGAAGGAAAGCCAGACGAAGGCTACTGGTCGTTGATTTACCCCATGGATGCACAAAATCAGCTCTTTATTGATCCTTTTGGCGTGGATCCCAGCAATGAAGATGTAATTTACTATCCTGCAGGAAACGTAATTTGGAGAAACAGGCAGATAAGCAGCCTGCCGGATTATGTAGCAGGGACGATGCAGGGATGGGAGAAGATGACGGCATTTCATATTCCGGAAAGGTATAAGATTACGGCACTGGCAGTTTCAAGGAACAACCCTTCCAGTACCATTTACTGCGCGGCATTCTCCTATTACGAAAAACCGAAGGTTTACAAGCTTGAAAATTCACAGGGGGCAACTTCAGGCGCCAGGGAAATACCCATTCCGGGGGCGCCCGCAGGATCTTATATACATCACATATGTGTCAACCCTGATAACGGAAATGAGATACTGGTGGTAATGTCTAATTACAATATCATAGGCCTCTATTATTCTTCCAACGGAGGTGCGACTTATTCGGCAGTTGAAGGAAACCTTGCCGGTGAGGCCAGGCTTCCGGGACCTTCCTTAAGGGGTGCCTCCATTCTGCCTGTAAATAACGGGGCTGTATATCTTGTTGCAACCAGCATCGGCGTCTTTGCAAGCATGAAAATGGATGGAGAGAACACTTTCTGGACTCAGGAAGGGGAGAATGAAATAGGAAACACAATAGTTAATTTTATCACATCAAGAAAATCAGACGGCAAAATAGCAGCCGGGACGCATGGCCGGGGGATATTTGCAGGTGAATTCACCGGAGGAAATAAAGGGCTGGCTAAAGAAAACAATACGGCTCCGGGAAAATTCGAGCTGTTCCAGAATTATCCTAATCCATTTAATCCTGAGACAGTAATACGTTTCAGTCTTCCGCAGGCGGGCCATGTGACTCTGAAGGTATACGACACCAATGGAAAGGAGGTAAGTACTTTATTAAATGACTACAAGGATCAGGGTGAATACGCAATAAGATTTAACGGCGAAAGCTTAAAAAGATTATCCAGCGGCATCTACTTTTATTCCATTCATTCAGGAAACTATGCTGCCGCAAAAAAAATGATTTATATCAAGTAGAAACAGGGACAGGACTATGAATAAAATATGACAGGAGGTTAATTATGAAAAAGTTTTTTCAGTCTTTAATTCTTTTCTTCTTTTTAGCCGGAATTGTTGTTCCGCAGACCGTTACTGAAAGGGTGCCCGGTAAAGTTGTAAAGCCCCACCGCACAGAAACCGCAAAACTCGTTCTAAAGCCGACAACACACAGGATTTTACCTTATAACCTGACTGAAGGGATAGTGCAGAGGCTGAGGGACAAGAATCTGAAAGCAGGTAAACTGGATACCACCTACCATCCGAAAGAGATAACAGTTGACGACTCCCTAAGGACCACATATACCTATGATGACAGCGGTAACGTAGCTGTGGCGATAATAAAAATTAAGGCAAACGGAATCTGGTTTAATTATGACAGGTACACATACACGTACAACAGCAAGAATATGCCTCTAACAGAACTATGGGAGATTTTTGACAACGGAGCATGGGTGAAATACTACAGATTTACCTATACATACGACAATATGAATAACCCTCTTTCACAGCTTTCAGAGGCCTGGAAGAATAATGCCTGGGAAAATTACTGGAAGCTTACTTATACTTATGACAACAGCGGCAACAGGCTTTCGGACCTCTACCAGGAATGGACAAACGGCGCCTGGGTGGATGTAGACCGTATTACGATGACATATGACAACAGCGGCAACATGCTGACATACCTTTATGAAAAGTTTGAGAACGGCGCCTGGATGAATAACGACAGGTATACGATGACGTACGACAAAAATAATAACATGCTGACATATCTGGCGGAACAGTATCAGAACGGCGCGTGGGTAAATGTCGAAAGGATTACGATGACGTATGACAATAACAACAACATGCTGACATACCTTTCGGAAGAATGGCAGAATGGTGCCTGGGTTAACACCAGCCGCTATACATATACCTACGACAGCAAGAATAACCTGGATTCTTACCTTTCCGAGGAATGGCAGAACGGAGCCTGGGTGAACTACTCGAGAGACAAATACACCTATGATACAACGGGCAAAATGCTGACAGATACGTGGGAGCTCTGGGGGGACACCTCATGGGTAACTTATGCCAGAAATACTGATACTTACGATACAAAAGGGAATCTTCTAAAGAGTCTCTGGGAGTTAAATGACAAAGGAGCGTGGATGAATTACAACACGCTTAATTACACCTATGACATTAACGGCAATGCCACACACGGAGAATACCTGGTCTGGAATAACGGCGCCTGGGCGCCAGCAATGACTGACATTACAATGTATTACAATAACGGGAAAAGCAGGCTGACGATTCCGCAGGCCTCGGTTGTAGACATTCAATACACATCCTCCATTGCGGCATTAACGGCAGAAAAATCGATGGTTAAGCAGTTCAGCCTGTCGCAGAACTATCCTAATCCTTTTAACCCGACAACTACAATAAGCTACTTTTTACCCAGGGACACGAGGGTAAAGCTGGCAATTTATGACGTTCTGGGCACCGAGGTAAAAGTACTTGAAAACCAGGACAAGACGGCAGGGAATTATCACGTGGAATTTGATGCATCCGGCATGCCGACGGGTGTATACTTCTACAGGCTTGAGGCAGGTGAATTTACGGCGGTTAAAAAGCTCCTACTGATTAAGTGAGAATATCATAAAAAGGGGGAGTTCACAAATGGGGGTATAGGACCACTGGTGAACTCTCCCAAATAATTTAACAAATCTCCAAAGCTGCTAGTTTTCCTCTTTAATCTGGTCGATGAGTTCAAGGATCTTTCCGCAGAATTCCTTTAGCTCGCTTTTTACGTATGAATTCTCAGGCTTGGAGAGCATATTTTCAACGTGTTCGCTTAAAAGTGTAAGTCTGGGATATCCGATTGTGCCTCCTATGCCGCGCAGTTCATGCACCATGTGTCTGAGCTGGAGGTAGTTCTCGAGTTCCAGAAAGTTTTGTATATCATTTTTCCGCAGGTCCGCTGTTCTGAGGAAGAGCTTGACCATAGCAACCCTGATTTCAATTTCAGACCTCTTTGAAAGTTCTTCGGCCTCTTTTTCTTCTTTTTCGCCGAAGAGTTTTTTTACCTTCATTTCCGAAAGGACCTTTTCACCCCATATATCCTCAAATGCCTGAACAATTTCTTTTTTCTTCAGCGGCTTAAAAAGAACCTTTGAAGCTCCCATAGTCATTAAGTCGTCTATATCTTTCTGGTTATTAAGCGAGGTAATGACGACAACGGGGATATGTTTTGTCTGTTCCATCGATTTAACCACCTTAAGCGTATCGTAGCCGTTCATTCCGGGCATGTTAAGATCCAGAAATACAAAATCAGGTTTTTCCTCGATCGTATTTTTAATTCCAAGAAGACCGTTACTGCAGGTTACGACTTCAATGTTGAAGTCTTCGAAAAATGTCTTCATTACTTTTCTGATGATATCAGAATCATCAACGATAAGCACTTTCAATTAAAACAATCCTCCCCTAGTTTGCAATTCAGCGGTAAAAGACGGATTAATAATAAGGAGAAAAAATTAAATTGTACAGCTAATCTTTTTAAAAGGGGAGAAAAATAGCGATTTTTGGGGGGCTTAATTCCGGGGCTCCACGCTTTAAGACGTGGAGCCTTTGAAATATATCAGTAGCTGGTCTGATTCAGCTTTACCTTACCCCTGAAAATCCAGTGTATGCTTGCGGTATAGCCTAAGACGAAGGGGAGCCCTATGATTGCAACAATCAGCATAATCATGAGTGTTTTCTGGGATGAAGCCCCGTTATAGATGTCCAGGCTGTTTTGCGGATCCGGGTTGGAGATTACCATATGGGGGAATATCCCGATTGCAAAGAGAATTAAAAGGAGCAGTATGCTGGCCGAAGAGGACAGGAAGGCGTTAAAATCCCTTCCGTGGAATATTTCCCTCGGTATATTCGCAATTGCAAGCATATTCAGTATTGCGACCAGGAAAAGGTAAGGGTAAGCCTTAAAATGGTCGGCCATATGAGGCAGATAAATAAGCGTGGCCATGGTGGTAGCAACGTAGCAGATGACGAAAAATATAATTGTATTATTTACCCAGCCGCGCAATTTGGCGTGCATAGTTCCTTCAGTTTTCATTACGCCATAGATTGCCCCGTGCATCATAAAAAGGGCGACAGTTGTAATGCCTACCAAAACAGCAAAAGGATTAAGGAGTGTAAAGAATGTTCCTGTAAACTCCTTGGTCGGGGCCAGCGGAATACCAATGGCTATATTGCCAAGTGCCACGCCCATAAGCAAGGCAATGAAAATGCTGGCTGCACTGAAAGCCACGTCCCACATCTGGCGCCACCACCTCATCGGTTCTTTACTCCTGAACTCAATTGCCACGGCGCGGAAGATGAGGGCAAAGAGAAGGAGCATAAAAGCCGTATAGAAGCCGGAGAAGACGGTAGCATAAACCTCGGGGAAAGCCGCAAAGAGGGCCCCGCCGCTCGTAACGAGCCAGACTTCATTGCCGTCCCATACAGGTCCTATTGAATTGAGCATTACTCTTCGCTCCTCGTCTGTTTTAGTAAACAGGTGCAGGGCTCCAATTCCGAGGTCAAAGCCGTCCAGTACGGCATAGCCCGAAATCAAAGCGCCGATTAAAAGAAACCAGATTATATTAAGATCCATTTAATTCTCCGTAAGTTTTACACCCTTAAGTTTTATACTGTAAGTTTTATTCCGTGAGTTTTTATGTGAAAATTTCCTGCTGGCGATCGTACTCGGATTTCATCTCGCCCGGGTGCGCAGGGCCGTGTTTGATCTTGCGGTCGAGCAGATAAATAAACAGGATAAAAAGAAGAGCATATACAAAAGTAAAAAGTATAAGCGAGAAGAGTATCTGTCCTGAATGAACGGCTTTAGAAAGCCCGTCAGTGGTTCTTAAGAGTCCGTAGACCACCCAGGGCTGGCGCCCGACCTCGGCAGAAAACCACCCCAACTGGTTAGCCGCCTGGGGGAGGAGGACAGAGGCAACAAGTATTCTAAGCCACCATTTGCTGATGTACAGTTTTTTCTTCCAGAGGAAGAACAGGCTAAGGAGGCTGATTAAAATGAGCGTCATTCCTATAGCCACCATTAAGTGATATGTCTGGAATACGAACTGTACGGGCGGCAGGTCGGACTTCTTAAATGCATTAAGTCCTGTAACCGGCTTTGAGGGGTCCCCGTGGACAAGAAAGCTTAAAAGTCCAGGTATTGAAATTCCGTATTTCACCTGCTGGTTTTTCTCATCTACAATTCCGAAGAGGTGCATGCTTGCGGGAGCAAGCGAGTCGAAATGCGCCTCGAAAGCCGCGAGCTTTGCGGGCTGTGTTGAACTGACCTGTGCCGCGCTCTGGTGGCCGGTTAAGAGCTGGAACAGGGAAGCAAAGACGGCAAGCGCAAGGCCAACTTTTAGAGAAAATTTTGCAAACTCCGTATATTTATTTTTAAGCAGGTAAAATGCGCTTACGCTTATAACCAGGAATGCTCCCGCCTGCCAGGCTCCGGAGAGTGTATGGGAGAGCCTCTGAAGTGTGGAGGGGTTAAAGACCATCTGCCAGAAATCTGTAATTTCGGCCCGGGCTAAAAGTCCGTGTCCAACAATATGAAATCCCGCGGGTGTCTGCTGCCAGGAGTTGGCGACAATGATCCAGACGGCGCTCATCATTGAGCCCAAAGAGACCATAATAGTTGAGAAGAAATGTACCCTGGGGGAGACCTTATCCCATCCGAAGACGAGTATTGCGAGGAAGCCCGACTCGAGGAAAAATGCAAATATACCCTCCGAGGCCAGGGCGCTTCCGAAGACGTCGCCAACGTAGCGGGAATAAGCGGCCCAGTTGGTGCCGAATTCAAATTCCATTACAATTCCGGTAGCGACACCCATTGCAAACATAAGGGAAAAGATCTTAACCCAGAACTGGGTTACCTCCTCGTAGATTTTGTTTTTAGTCTTTATGTACATCCCTTCCATAATTACGAGAATAAGACCAAGTCCTATGCTCATGGGAGGGAATATATAATGGAATGCCAAAGTGAAGGCGAACTGTATACGTGCCAGTAATGCTGTGTCCATTAAAATATCCTGTGTTAATGGTAAAATAGATATTTAAGTGCCCAGTGAACACTAATGTTGCATTACGTTAAATAAAATATAGGGAAAATTCAACTATTTTTTCCCTTTGAGGGAATTAAAATGAATTTACACCTGGTTTTACCGCATACAAGAAAAGGGCAACATTAAGACCCGTTCTTTAATTTACCACGCATGCCATGTTTTACAAAAACTTCCAGGTAATTTGAATACCCTTCTTCTTTTGCAATCCGTGTAAAAGCTATATGTGCGGCAAAATAAAAAGGTATTGCCCAGCCAAACCTGAATGCAGGAGTATTAAAGAAACCGGTAAAGAAAAGGAGCGACATATCCCTGAAAAAATCGTATAGAAAATGGAGCCATCCGGCCAGCGGGATGCTCCTGGTTTTATACCAGACACTGCCAAACAAAGCGCTCATAAAGATGTTGGAAATAGACAGCTGAAAAATGAACATAATGCCAAGCAGAAGAAACTGAACTAGTGAAATTTTGCCGGCAAAGAATTTTGTGCTTATTGGGATTATAAGTAACGGCAGGTGCCACAGTCCTCTTAGGATACCGGAGACAAAAACGGCCCTGCACTTCCCGATTTTCCCTGAGAGTTCTGTCAGAATGAAGCCGGTCCATCCATATTCTTCGCCAATTCCCGCAATCCATCCGACTAATAAATAAGAAACAATAAAAACTAAATCATAACCGTTAAGCGATAAATTGAGCCTCATGGCCTTATCGAACTGCAGATATAAAGCGGCAGGTAAAATCCATATTGAAAAAAAGAAATAAAGGCCATATCTGTAGAATTTATTTGGCTTCCAGTCCATATTTAAGAGGCTTTTCCCGCCATATTTAAGCGTAACGATTCCAGCCAGTAAAGGTCCAAGCATTGCCGCTGCGTGTCCATATAAGGCAATAAGCTTTGCAATACCGGCATCGTGCTCTCCGGGGATAAGAAATCCATCAACCGCAATAAATATTGACCATGAAAAGGCAATAGTTAAAGCGTAGTAAAGAGTAAGCCTGTGCTTCATATTATTTCCTGTGATGCCTGGAAAAGTCGGACAATTTCAGGAATTAAAATAGCGAAAGAAAGTCTGAATAAGAAAAAATAATTCCGGTGTTATACTTCTGCAGAAATAAGAAAAATAAAAAAAATGTAAAAATATTTTTAACCGATGGAATAAAAGGAATTTCTATATGTCTAAAGGTGCAAAGTTGATACTGACTTATTCAGCTTTCATTCAAAGTAATTTATTAAAACGGCAGGAGAAACAATGAAAATAAAGCACGTGTTATCGGTTATTTTAATCATGTTTTCGGCGGCAAACATTGCGCATGCCCAGTCGGATATTTACGGGTTAAAACTTTACGGTTTTTTTCAGACCTCATTTTACCAGCAGCAGATGAGGATGAAGCAGATGTCGGGTGTTGAGCAGACAAAAAATCAGAATACTTTCTGGCAGCAGCAGATGAACCTTTTCCTTTCAAAGGATATAAGCAACAGTTTCAGCGCCTTTGTCAACTTCGAGCTGACAAATTCATTTTCCACAGAGCGCAACTGGGGCGCCTTTAACCTTGAAGAAGCCTGGCTGCGCTACAGCTACAGCGACCTTTTGAATATAAGAGGCGGTATGTTCATACCCTCGTTTAACAACTTAAATACGATAAAGAACAGGACTATTATTCTTCCATATATTTTCAGGCCGCTGGTCTATGAGACAGCCTTAAAAGAAATCATGTCTACCTCCAACTTTGTTCCGCAGAGGGCAAACATTGAAGTATCCGGGGAGTTACCCGCAGGAAGTGACCTTAGGCTGAATTATTCATTGTATGCCGGAAACAGCGAGGATGCATATACGGCAACTGATTCATCGCGCGGTGGAACATCGGGAACAGATACCACAACTTTCAAGCTCTTCGGAGGGCGGATCGGTTTGGATTATGCAAACCTGAAACTCGGCTTTTCGGCCACTCAAGACAAGCACAATCAGATGGCCTCAGGAATAGGAAACATCAACAGGACAAGGCTCGGAGTTGACCTTTCGTACTCGCTTGCCGGATTTAACCTTGAAACAGAGTTCATAAGGGTGCTGCACCAGCTGACAGATGAACAGAAAGCAAAGCTCAGTGCTGCAGCCCTCCCGGGGCCGATGGCTCCTGCAGAAGGGCGGCCGGGATTAAGGCCCGGGGCTTCCAACTTTGACAAGACGTTTTACTATGCAAATCTTGCCTACAATATAAACGAAAGCCTTTATGCATATACCAAGTTTGACTACATCAAAGATAATACTGCAATGGGAGGCGAAGCAATTAAGGGCTACAGTTTTGGAGGAGGCTTTAAGCCGAACGAGGAAATACTCTTAAAACTGCAGTTCCAGCAGATAAAATCGAGCGGTGTAAACGTCAAGTACTACTTAATTGGCGCGAGCGTATTCTTTTAATTGAATTATGAAATAAAATTGGGCAAATAGAGATGAAAGCAAAATTATTATTCCTTTCCGTTTTATTCCTGTGCATTAAAGCTGATATGAGCGCGCAGGTAGCTGTTATTGTAAATAAATCCGTACCTGTCGGCAGTATTAATAAAGCGAAGCTTCTTGACATATATTCCATTTCAGAAAAAAAATGGGATAACGGGCAGAAAATTGTCGTCTTTGACCTGAAGACAGAGGACAGTGCAAAGGAAAAGTTTTACCGTTACATAGGTAAATCCAACGCGGAACTGAAAAAAACATGGATGAGAGTTCAGCTTACCGGGGCTGGAAGTGCGCCCCAGGCATTGTACTCTGACGATGAAATAGTTTCCAGAGTTGCCTCAACACCCGGTGCAATTGGCTTTGTTGAGCTGAAAAATGTGAACGGATCGGTAAGGGTGGTTGCTAAAATAGAATAAAAACCCGCAGAGTAAAGAGCAAAGGAATTACTAGAATTAAAATAAGGTAACAGATCGCTATGAATATAAATTTCATTAAGAATTCGCTTCAGGCAAAATTCATGCTTGTTTTCAGCATCCTGCTTTTAAGCCTATCGGGTGTGAACTTTTATTACAGCTTCAGGTCGCAGAAATCCGACAGCATCGGTTTTGCAAAAAATCATGTGAGTACATTTGCGCAAATGCTTGCTTTTTCCGTGGGCTCAGGCTTAAGTGAAAGCAATTTTAACGACGTGCAGACCGCTTTCAACTGGGCGAAAGGGGATAGAAATATTGAGTACATCGATATAATGGATGAGACAAACACAAGCATCGTGACACACAATCCAAATAACATGAAAATCGATAAAAGCAAGATCCTGTCCGGCTCCCCGGTACAAAGCACGGATGATTATCTGATGGTAAAGGTTCCTATAAAATACAATGACAGGAATCTTGGATCCATAGTAATGGCTTATTCACTTAAGCAGATGCATGAAGAACTTTCAAAAAGGGAAATAATACTGGCACTGGCAAACCTGATAATATTCTTAATCGGAACGGGAGCGATCATTCTGCTCGGGACCTATCTTATAAGGCAGATTAAAATCTTGAAAAATTCGGCAGAAAAGGTAGGGCATGGCGATCTGACCTCAAAAATAAAAATCCGTTCGACCGATGAGCTCGGCCAGCTCTCAAAGGCAATTGACACAATGATCGGGAATATAAGGGAGGCTACGGACTCTTTAATGAATGAAAAGAAGAGGGCAGAAACGGCAATGCAGCAGGCAGAAGAGCACAGCAAGCTGCTGAAGGAGCAGAAAAATTATCTTTCTGAGAAGGTGGATCTGATTCTTAATGAAATGAACAGGTTTTCAGAAGGGGACCTGACGGTTAATCTTCCCATTGAGCGTGATGATGAGATTGGGAAGCTTTACAGCGGGTTTAACAGTGCAGTTGCAAATACAAGCAAGATGATATTGTCGGTTATAAATTCGGTAAAGAAGACTGCAAATGCGGCCGATCAGATCTCCACGGGCAGCGAACAGATGGCAGCCGGGGCTTCTGACCAAAGCCAGAAGACAAAAGAGATCACGCTGTCGATTGAAGAGATGACAAGAACTATTCTTGAAAGCACAAAGTTTGCGGAAACGGCTTCAGAGAACTCCATGCTTGCAAGCAGGAGCGCAGAAGAAGGGGCAAAAAAAATTAAAGACACAAAAGATGGAATGAAAAATATTGTGGAATCCACCAGGTCGACGGGAGAGAAAATAGCCTCGCTTGCAAAAAGGACAGAACAGATTGGTGAAATTACGCAGGTAATAGATGAAATTGCAGACCAGACGAATCTTCTGGCCTTAAATGCCGCAATTGAGGCTGCCCGTGCAGGTGAGCAGGGCCGGGGCTTTGCTGTCGTGGCAGACGAGGTAAGGAAACTTGCCGAACGCACAACCAAGGCTACAAAAGAGATTGCAGACACGATAAAGAAAATTCAGGGTGAGGCTAAAGAAGCCGATAACTCAATGAATACAGCTAGCAAGGCCGTAGAGGAAGGGATGGCGCTTACAGAGGCGGTTTCGATGGAACTAAACAGGATACTTGAAATAAACCAGAAAGTCTCGGATACCGTAGCACAGGTTGCCGCGGCAAGCGAGGAGCAGTCGGCTTCGGCAGAAGAGATCAGTAAAAACATTGAAAGCATTGCATCGGTAACACACCAGAGTGCAGCCGGTACGAGGGAAATTGCACATACAGCAGAAGATTTAAATAAGCTGATGACGGATCTTAAGGAACTGGTAGGAGGCTTTAAGCTTAATGAAAGTACAGGAATGCTGGCAGTAAAAAGTAACGGAAGGCTGGTAAGGACATTCAGATAAAAGGCAAAAGAGTTCACAAAGGAAATATGAATTTGTTTTAAGTAAAGACACCCCTAAAGGCGCGCCTTACAAAAGGGGCATACATGGAAGATCCATATCTAGGCGAAGCGGGGATATCACTTGACGGGGAAGTCACTGAGCTAAAGAGGTTTATAAAGGAAAGAAGGGCTTACATGTTAAGGAATTTGGGATCCTGGAACGGGGGAGAGTCTGAGATGTAATTATAAGGGAAGGAGGAGGGCTTAAAGCCCTCCTCCTGCCAGAACATTATTTACTGGTTAAATCCG